>JABCPQ020000015.1 GCA_013333035.2 Clostridiales bacterium
AGCAATATTCATCATATTACTAATAAATTTCTTAGATAATACAATAAAGTCACCAAATGACATTGAAGAATTAGGGCTAAACATATTAGCAGAATTCCCAGAAATCAAAGAAATGAAACAAGTTGATGGAAACAAAGGAGGAAATAAATAATGTCAGAATTAATAACAAAATATGATCCAAAATCACCGATATCAGAGGTATTTAGATTATTAAGAACAAATATTCAATACATTAACAAAGATGAAAAATCAACAGCCATAATGTTAACATCAACAACACCAGCAAATGGAAAAACATTCGTAACAGCAAACTTAGCTATTACACTAGCGCAAGCAAATAAGCGTGTAATATTAGTAGACAGTGATATTAGAAAACCACGTTTGCACAAAGTATTTGAATTAGAAAATGAATTAGGACTATCAGATTATCTAAGTAATTCAACAGACGGATTATATATAAGAAAAACAAATGTAGAAAATCTATCAATAGTAACTGCAGGAACAATGGTAAACAATCCATCAGAATTAATCGGACAAGAGAAATTCAAGAAAACAATAGAAGCATTAAAAGAAAAATATGATTACGTAATAATAGACAGTTCACCAATATTAATGGTAACAGACTCAATACTAGTATCAAGAGTAGTAGACGCAACAATATTAATAGCAATTTATAACAAAACAAGAATAGACGACTTAAAAAGTGCAATAAGAAGAATAAACCATGTTGGTGGAAATGTAGCAGGAGTCGTATTAAACAGAACAAAAGTTATATTAAATCAATATAATACAAAATACTTTTATGGGAACACAATAGAAGTAAATAACAAATTATTAAGAATGAAAATAAAAAGATTTTTCTATAACAGAAAAATCAAAAAAGCAAATAAGGACCTAGAAAAAAAACAAATAAAAGAAGAAAAAACAAAAGCAATTGACAAAAATCAAAAAATGATTAATAAGATTAATCAAAAAAATCAAGAATTAGAAAAAGAATTGCTAAAATTAAAAAAAGAATTAGAAAATCAAACAAAAATCACAAATTAAATTGAAAAAATAAAAAATGAAAACAATCCTAAACATCCTAAAAATAAAAAAGAAGAAAGTATAAATAACTTTGTCGCTCACCCTCCAATAAGAGCCGAAGTTAATAATACCCATATAAACAAATCTAATGTAGAAGAAATTAACAATACCCATATAAATAATGTTAATTTAGAAGGACAAAATAATAAAACATCAAACGAGATAAATGATGTTAAAGTGGAAAAACCACAAGTAAGTAATGCAAAAACTAATATAGACACAAACAAAGTTCAAATGCCAAATGTGCAAACAATAAATGCACAAAGAGCAAATGAACAAGCAAAAGCAAATGCAGAAATAATTGAGCAAAAAAATAATACCCATATAGAAGAGAGCTCAATAAAAAGCAATGCAATAAAAAATAATGAAAATAACTTCAATGAAATAAAAAATAATGAGATAATAAATAAAAAAATAATAAATAATAATCAGAATTCAAACAATCCAAAAACAAATAACCCTAAAATAAATAACAATCCAAAAGTATTAAATAAATATATGGCAAATATATTGAAAGATATTAATAACGCATAAGGAAAAGATAGACATGATCGATATACACGCACATATTTTACCAAGTATTGATGATGGTGCAAGAAATGCAAGCGAAACATTTGATATGATTAAAGAAGCGGAAAAAAACGGAATAACCGAAATCATAGCAACAAGTCATTATAATAAGGACAAATATGACTTAAATAAAGAAAATAGAAAAATAATCGTAGACTTAATAAATCAAAAGTTAGCAGAAAAGCAAATAAATGTTAAAATCCATGTCGGAGCAGAAATATTTATATACCCAGAAATGGTATCAGACATAATAAATGGCGAAGTCCCAACTTTAGGAGAATCAAGATATGTACTATTTGAATTACCATTCGTAGGAAAAGTAATTTATTTAGACAACATAATAGAAGAATTACTAAAAAACGGGTACAGACCAATCCTAGCACACCCAGAAAGATATGAAATTGTAAAAGAAAATCCAGGAATTATTGATAAATGGATAGAAAAAGGAGTATATTTACAAGGTAACATTTCAAGCATATCAGGAGACTATGGAGAAAAAGCAAAAAAAATATTTAAAAAGTTATTAAAAGAAGATAAATATAGCTTTTTAGCAACAGATGCACATCAAAGATTTACAAGATATCAAGAATTAGAAAGAGACTTACAACTAATTGAAAAAGAAATAGGGTTAGAAGAATTAGAATATTTAATATTATATAATCCAATGCAAATAATAAATTCAAAATAAATTAAAATGGAGATAACAAAGGTGGAAAATCTAAAAAGAACTATTACTGCAAATGAAAATTATATAAGTAAAAAATTAATTGTAAAAAAAGAAGCAAGTATTTTACATAAAATAAAAAAAGCAACATACTATACATTTAAACGCACATTTGATATTATATTCGCTATAATGGGATTAGTTTTAATGATTCCAGCAGCGATAATTATAAAAATAATATATATGTATTCTGGAGATTTTGAATCTATTTTTTATAAGCATATAAGAATAGGAAAAAATGGGAAAGAATTCGAATTATATAAATTTAGAAGTATGGTGAAAGATTCGAACAAAATATTAGAAGAAATGTTAAAAAAACCAGAGTATAAAAAAGAATGGGCTGAAAATCAAAAATTCGAAAACGATCCAAGAATTACAAAAGTAGGAAAATTTATTAGAAAAACATCAATTGATGAACTTCCACAATTTTGGAATATTATAAAAAATGATATGAGTTTAATAGGACCACGACCATTAGTACCAGGAGAATTAAAATCACATAATGGAAATTCTGATATTTATGAAAAAGTAAAACCAGGAATAACATCTTGGTGGGCATCACACGGTAGATCGTCAATATCATATGAAGAAAGATTAAATTTGGAATATTTTTATATAAAAAATATGAGTATTTCTATGGATATCAAATGTGTATTTGCTACAATAAAAGCTATCTTAATGAAGACTGGTGCAAAATAGTCGTAATGTTGATTTTTATCATTATTTTTTAAACATTTTGATTGTATACAATAACTTAGACAAAAAAGATAAGGACATGTTATAATAAATATGTAGTATAAAACATGTAAAGAAGAAAAAGAAGAATATTTACAGAAAAATTTAAATTACAAATGGTACACTTATACAATAATGAAAATCACCATCAGAAATGATAAAAGAATATGATTTAAAGAGATTAGCTTTAATGAATTGGATGCAAAAATATAATAAAACTGATTCATTTAAAGAAATCGATAATATAACTGAAGAGGAAAAAGAATTAAAAAAGAAGTTCAGCAATTAAGAATAGAAAATAATATTTTAAAGCAAGCAGCGTTGATAATTGGACGAAAATAAAAGTAATATTTAAAATGGAAAAAAGTACCATATCGGTGCTATATGTAAAACATTGAAAATATCACATTCTTTAATTTATTATAAAAAAATAAAAGTAATAATATAGAATTAGAAAATATAATAAAACAAACGTTTAAAGAAATCTAAAACAATTATGAATCAAGGAAAATAAAAGTATAATTAAAGAAGAATGATTATAATGTAAGTATTAGAAAAATAAGAAGAATCATGAAATTACATAATTTAGCATTAAATTATGTAATAAAGCAATCCAAAAAAGAAAAAATCTAGTAAATAATGAAAAGGTAGAAAATATATCAAATAAATAGTTTAACAGAAAAAATGAATTAGATGTAGTAGTAAGTAATATAACATATGTAAATGTACAAGAAAAATAAAGTTATATATGTTCAATAATAGATTTATATAATCAAGAAATAATAGGTTATGTAGAAGGAAAAAATAAAACATCAGAATTAGTAATAAAAGTGATAAGTCGAATAAAAAGCAATTAAAAAAACATAAGAATAAATGTATAGAGTTTTTATATAAAAGGAGAAGTGAATTTTGTGAACAAAAAATATAGTGTATTAATGTCAGTCTATTTTAAAGAAAAACCTGAATGGCTTGATAATAGTATTAAAAGTATGCTTGAACAAACAATTATTCCTAATGAGTTTGTTATAGTAGAAGACGGAAAATTGACTAATGAATTATATAGCGTGCTAGACAAATATATAAAAAAGTATCCTAATATATTTAAAATTGTTAAAATTGAAAAAAATGGTGGTTTAGGCCCTGCTTTGAAAAGAGGAATTGAAGAATGCAAAAATGAATATATTGCAAGAATGGATTCAGATGATTATTGTTTACCCAATAGGATAGAAAAAGAATTTGAGATTTTCGAAAAATATCCAGAATTAGGAATGGTAGGAACAAATGTTGCAGAGTTTACTAATTCTATTAATAATATTGTAAGTATAGTTATATTGCCTGAAACAAATGAAGAAATCATAAACTTTTCAAAAAAAAGAAACCCTTTTAGGCATCCGTCGATTTTATTTAAAAAGTCATCCGTTTTAAAAGCAGGAAACTATCGTGAGTACTATTTATGTGAAGATTATGATATTTGGTTAAGAATGATTAGAAGTGGATGTAAATGTTATAACATTCAAGAAATATTGACATTTATGAGAATTAGCGATGATTTTTATAAAAGAAGAGGTGGAATAAAATATCTAAAAAGTATAAATAAATTTAAAAAAGAACAAATGAAGGTTGGATATTTTACTAAAATTGAATATTTTAAAAGTATTGTACCACATGCGATTATTTGTCTTTTACCAAATATATTAAGAGAATTAATTTACAAAAAGTACTTAAGAAAGTAAAAAAAGAAGGAAATATGGTAAATATTATGAAAAGAAATATCAGTCTATGCTATGTAATAAATTCAATTAAAAATTGTGGACCTGTAAATATTTTATATAGCATGATAAAAGGATTAGATTTAAACAAATATAATGTTACAATTATTACATTAATAGATGATAATGATATAGAGTACATGAAAAAATTTACATGTGAAAATTTAAAAGTAATAAATTTTGACTATCCAAAAAATAAAGGCACTTTACTAAAAGGAAAAGAGATATCTAGAAAGATTAATGATTTTAAATTTGATATAATTCATGTTCATGGACATATAACAGCATTTCTTGTTAGATTTGTTAAATCCAAAAAAGTGATTACAGTTCATAATAAATTGTATGAAGATTTTAAAACGGCTTATGGGTATTTTATTGGATGGATAATAAATAAAATTTATATAAGATTAATGAAAAAATATGATTATGTTATTGGGTGCAGTAAGTCATCAGGAAAAATTTGCCAAAAGTATATACCATCTGCTGTTTATGTAAGAAATGGACTTTATTTAGAAGAAAAAAATAAGAAGAATATAAGAAGTAAAATAAGAAAAGAACTTTCAATACCAGAGAATTCAATTGTTTACTTGTATGCTGGGACATATACAGTAGGAAAAAATGTGTTGAGAATGTTGGAAATGTTTTCTAAAAATTTAAATAAAAATGAATATTTGATTTGCTTAGGAAATGGTAAATTATATGAACAAGCACAATGCTTTTCTTCAAATAACATAATTCAATTAGGTTTTAAAGAAAATGCAGTTGATTATATGTATGCATGTGATATATATACATCTTTTTCTAAGTCCGAAGGGCTTCCGGCATCGGTTATTGAGGCAATGCATTCTGGAATGTTACTTTTGTTATCAAATATTGATTCACATAAAGAATTTTTTGATTATAATGGAGATTACTATATTGGCGAAACATTTGAAATAGATAATGAAAAAAGTTTTAAAATATGTAAAGATAAGGTTTCAACATCTTTGAAAAATGATAGTTACGACATTCAACAAAAGTATTTTTCATCAGACATTATGATGGATAAATATTGTGAATATTATAATAATTGCATGAATGAGGTGTTAAGATGACAAAAAAACAAATTAAACCTGGGGTAGTATTATTTTTCGTAGGACTACTATTGTTTGAAATTTCAAATTTTTTTTCTAATGTCATATTTATAGCATCATATTTAAAAATAATTAAATTTATATCATTTGTCATATTTGTTTTTTCTTTTTTTACTTTGAATAAGTCAAAAATACATATTAATGTTAAAAATTTCTTCATGATTTTGATATTGATGCTTTTATGCTTTATTTCATATTATAAAACTGCATCCACTATGTTTATTGAGATTTTGTTAATTTCATTAAACGTAATAAATCTGGAATTTAAAAAAGTAGTTAAATATGATTTTGTTATAAAAATTTTTATTTTGATTTTCCTTGTTTCGATGAGTTTTATGGGACTAGCTAAATCAAACTTTGTAGTAACAAGAAATGGAGAATTTATTAGAGATGCTTATGGCTTTTATCATCCAAATACATTTGGAATGGTTATAATGATGATTTTCTTTGAATACTTATATTTACAAAAAGGTAAAATAGGTTTTAAACAATATTTAATTGGAGCTTTGACTGTGATTACAATTAAACTAACATCAGATACAAGAACAGCAATATATTGTATAATTGCACTATTATTATTTGCACCAATTGTCAAAAAAATTTCAACAAAAAAGTACTTTGAAGTAATTAGTAAAAATTTATATATGTTTTTATTAATTACAAGTTTAGTTTTAACATCACTATATTTAAACAATCCAATAATGATGAAGAATATTAATATTTTCTTTTCTGATAGGCTAAAATATCAATCATATTTTTTGAATTTATATAATGTTAATCTTTTTGGGAACAATATTGAGTATGTGATGACATTAGATAATGGTTTTATGAAAATTTTATTGAATTATGGTTTGGTTATTGTATTATTTTTTGATTCGATTTTTAGATTTAACATTAAAAAGTCTTTAAGAAATAATGATTATAAGCTATGCTTGATTTTCTTAATTTTGATTCTTTTTAGTTTAGCTGAAAGTAGTATATTTTACATTTATAATAATATTTTCCTTATATATTGTTTTAGCAATGTTATTAAAAAGGTAGGTGAAAATTAATGAAGGAAATTGTTTCAGTAATTATTCCAGCTTATAATTGTGAAAAAACAATAGAGATGACAGTTAATTCAATAAAAAGTTCTAGTTATAATAATATTGAAATAATTGTTATAAATGATGGATCAACTGATAATACAAAAGAAGTGTTAGAAAAAATTGAAGGAATCAAAGTTTTTAATAATGAAAATCATGGAGTATCATACACTAGAAATTATGGTATAGAAAAAGCAAAAGGAAATTATATTATGTTTGTGGATGCAGATGATACCATCGATTGTGATTTTATCGATAAACTTGTTGAAAAAAAAAATAAAAAGAACACTTTATTAGGTGGATTAGTATGTATATGTGGTGAAAACGGCAATAAAGAGATAATAAATCAAAAAAAGAAATATAAAAAAGAGGACTTTATTCTTGATCTGGTTACAGGAAATATTGATGGATTTTGTTTTAGATATTTATTTGAAAAAGAGAATTTACAAAATATACGTTTTGATACAAGACTTAAGTATATGGAAGATACTGTATTATTGTTAAATTTGTTAATTAATAGTTCTATTGAAAATATTGAGTTTATAAACACAAATTATAATTATATATTCAATAATGATAGTGTTTCTAATAAAAAAGATAATAGTATTAATAGATTACACTATATAATTGAAACAATAAATTGCATATATAATATGGATTTACAAAATATACTAGATTGTGATTTAGAATTTTTAATTGAAAACAGAAAAGCAAAATTGTTTGAATCACAAATATATCTAATTCAAAGTAAAAAAAATTTTAAAAAGTTAAAAAGTGACAAGACAATTTATACAGAATTGATTAAGCTACAGAAAAATAAAAAAACTAAAAAAATTTGGAGAATATATTACAAAATTATTTTGAATATATCTTATCCATTATTCAAACTTTACAAAATTTTCAGAAAGGCGGCAAAAAACATATGTACAAGGAAAAAATTCTTTCAATAATAATTCCAGCTTATAATTGTGAAAAATATATTTGTCAGTGCCTTGAAAGTATTATTAGTTATAAAAATATTGAAATAATTGTTATAAATGATGGATCAACTGATAATACAAAAGAATTATTAGAAAAGTATACTAAGATTAAATTTTATAATAATGAAAATTATGGAGTATCTTATACTAGAAATTTTGGAATAAAAGAAGCAACTGGAAAATATATTATGTTTATAGATTCAGATGATTATTTAGTTAAAGATAGTTTATTACCAATATTAAAAGATAATTATAATGAAGATGTAATTTATTTATCTCATGATTTAAAAGTTAATAATAAAAATGATTTATATATGCATATTGTTGGTAAATTAAAACCTTGTATTGCTGGGCCTTATTGTAAAATGTATAAAAGAGAATTCTTAATAAAAAATAATATTAAGTTTAAAGATGATTTAATAAATGGAGAAGATATGCTATTTAATGTAGAATGTGTTAATAAACTCAAAAATTATAAAATAGTTGATTCCAAAATATATATGTATAGACAAAATGCATCAGGTGTTACAAAAAACTTTAATAATAAAATTGTTTCATCGGATATTAACTTTCAAAAATATTTGAATGAGGCCATAATTGATCTTGATACAAAGGTGAAAAGAGAAATTATTGATTTTAATAGTGTTAGTTCAGTTCTAACATTAACAGATAGAATATCTCATATCAAAGAATATTCCGAGTTTAAAAAATATATGAGTGTTTTAAATCAAACACCATATGTCAATTATTTAAATATTAATATTGAATCTATTGGGATAAAAAATAGATTAATACTTTTTTTAATTAAGATAAAAAAATATAGGATTATATATTTTTTATACAGTTTAAAACATAAAAGAAAAATATCAAATGGTAATAAAGAAATTTTTATAGAAATGTAGGTGGATAAAATGAAAAAAATTGGAATTATAACTTTTCATAATTCATATAATTGCGGTTCTATGCTTGAATCATATGCAATTATGAAATATCTTAGAAATAATAAATTTGATGCTGAAATAATTGATTTTAGTACAGACGGACAAGTAAAATTATACAAAACTTTTTCTCAACAAAAAAATTTGAAAAGCTTTATAAAAAATATTATTCTTTTTCCACACAGAAAAAGAATAGATTACAATAATAGTAAATATGAAGAATTTAAAAATAAATTTTTTAAGTTAAGCCAAAAAATAAACAATAATGATTTTAGTGGATTAAAATATGATTATTATGTAGCAGGAAGTGATCAAGTTTGGAATATTACTATAGATGACTATGATGATGCATATTTTTTGAATTGGGTTAAAGATGGCAAAAAAATAGCTTATGCACCGAGTTTTGGTTCAAAAAATCCTATTGAGTTTGCAGGCGAAAATCTTAATAAATATAAAAATATGATGAGTAGCTTTGACGCAATTTCAATTAGAGAAAATAATGGAAAAAAGTGGATAAAAGAAATGATAAATAAAGATGTTCCAGTTCTTATAGATCCAACATTATTATTATCATCCAATGAATATGACGAATTATTAGATAATAGTTGTACACCTAATGGGAAATATATATTTTTATACTGTCCTGGATTTAAAAAAGATATCTGTAAATTTGTGAAAAAAGTATCTGACAAGTATAATTTACCTGTAATTGCATGGAGTGCAAAATCATTTTATGTAAAAAATATAGGTAGTTTAGGATTTAAATTGCCTAAATATGAAAGCCCATCGGTATATTTATCTTTAATAAAAAATGCATCATTAATTTTTACAACATCATTTCATGGAACAATTTTTTCAACAATATATAGAAAAAAATTTTACGTTATTAAAAATGGTGGAATGTATGGCAATGATGATAGAGTTAAGACACTTATTGACAAGTTGGGTATTCAAGATAGATTGATTAAATATGAATTTGATGAAAATTTTGATTATTTAGCAAACGTTGATTATTCTAAATATGAAAAGTTATTACCTGAAGAGCAAAAACAAGCTGATGATTATTTGAAAAAGGCTATAGGAAAATAATATGAAAAGTGTTAACAAAAATTTTATATATAATAGTGTATACCAATTACTATTATATATAATTCCATTAATTCTTACTCCATATATTTCTAGGACACTGCATGCTGAAAAAATAGGTGTGTATTCTTATACATATTCTTTTGTATATTATTTTATGTTATTAACATTGCTAGGAATTAATAATTATGGTGCGAGAAATATTGCAAAATTTAGTGATGAAAAAGAAAAAATGAATACATTTTTTTCGGAATTATATGGATTACAAATGAGAATAGGCATTGTTATGCTTGTATTATATAATGTTCTCATTTTTACTGTATTTAATGAATATACTAATATATCATTGATTCATAATTTATTTTTGATTTCTGCAATCTTAGATATTAATTGGTTATATTTCGGATTAGAAAAGTTTAAAATTACAATTACTAGAAATATAATTGTAAAATTATTTTCACTTATTTTTGTATTTATATTTGTAAAAAACGAATCGGACTTATGGATTTATACATTGATAATGGCTTTGTCCGCTTTACTTAGTCCACTTTATTTGTTTATTGTTTTAAAAAAATATGTTAATCCAAAATATGTTCCTTTTAAGGATTCACTTAAACATTTAAAAGGTTGTCTTGTATTATTCATACCTGTTCTTGCTTATGGCATATATAGGGTAATGGACAAGACAATGATTGGAAGTATTGCAAATAAAGTTCAATTAGGTCTTTATGATAACTCAGAAAAGATAATAAATATTCCTGTAAGTATTATTACTGCTATGGGAACTGTTATGGTACCATATATGTCAAAAAAAACAAAAAATAAAGAAGAAATCGATAAAAAGATTTTATCATCATTTGAGTTATGTTTTTTCTTAATAATGGTAATGATATTTGGATTGCTTACAATTGCTAGTGATTTTTCTAGTTTATATTTTGGCGCTGGATTTGAAGAATGTGGAACAATTATTAAATTTTTACTTCCGTCAATTCTATTTGCGGCAATTGCTAATGTTATTAGAACAAACTATTTAATACCTTTTGAAAAAGATAAAATATATGTTATTTCAACTATTGTTGGTGCATGTGTGAATTTAATATTAAATCTTTTATTTATAAAAAAATATGGTGCAATTGGAGCATGTATAGGAACTGTTGCTGCTGAATTTTCAGTAATGATTTATCAATTAATAGCAGTTAGAAAAGATTTGATGATAGGCAAAATATTTGGATTATTATTAAAATATTTTTTAAAGGGAATAATTATGTATATTATTATATTTTCTTTTAGATACTTTATTAATAACATATATTTAAGGATGGCATGTCAAATGATAACTGCAATTATAGTATATTTTATATTATGTAAAAAATATATTATGCATGACTTTCTTGGAGTTAGTAAACAATAAATGTAGGCAAAATTTTATAATTTTGCCTACATTTATTGTTTTATTTAAGATTGAAAAAAACATAATTAATCCAATACAGTATAATTGTCTTAAAACAAAGAAAGAATTTATAAATATTCTTAAATATAGACATAAAGGATAAAAAGAAACACCAGTAAATATAATAATTATCGAAATAAAATATCAAATGGCAATGTACGAAATATATGAAAAAGTAATAGATAAAAGATAGTAAGTTTGACTATTAGAAAAAATGCTGAATAAAGTATGAAAATAGACATTTAAGACCAAAAATCTATTTTCACAAAATAGAGGAGAATAAAATACACAAACTTCTTTACAAAGAATATCCAAAAATAAATTTTATAGTGTGGAATACTATTATGTAATGAAAAAATTTATCGTTACTGAAACTGAAAAATATACTATAGATTTATTTGTAGAAGTATTGAAAGAAAAATTCCCCCAAATATACTATTAGGCTTATAGATAAATCAGAAAGATAAACACTTACTAATGTTATAGGTTTATAATAGATATGTCACAGTAATAAAAAAAGATATAAAAAATAATAATAAAAGGAATACCAGTTATGATAAAATTGGTTTGAACAAAAAACAATATCATAAAAGAGGTATACCATATGAATAGTATAACACAGGAATTAAAATATAAGCAATCAATAGTTAAATACGCATTAAGAAATGGAGTCACAGCAGCATCAATATTATATAAAAAGCATAGAAAAATAATATATAGATGGATAAACAAATATGATGGAACAATAGCATCATTAGCAAATAAGTAAAGACGTCCACATACAAGTCCAAATGCCCATACAGAGTCAAAAATAAAATTAATAAGGAATTATAAGAGAAAGAATAAAGACACAGGAATAGTGGTATTATGGGTTAAATTAATGCAAGCAGGATATAAAAGAAGTATAACAAGTTTATATAGAATGTTAATAAAATTGGGAATATATAATAAAGTACCATCAAAGAAGAAAAAATATGAGCCAAAATTATATTGACCAATGAGATATCCCGGAAAAAGAGTACAAGTAGATGTAAAATATGTACCAAAAGCGTGCATGACAAAAGAATTGATAGAAAGAAAAGAAAGATATTATCAATATACAGCGATAGATGAATATACAAGGCAAAGAGTAATATGGTTTGCAAAAGAGCATAGTACATATGAATCAAGTAAATTTGTAGAAATAATAGTAAAAAAGTTTAAATATAAAATAGAAGAAATACAAAAAGATAATGGATTTGAATTCACTAAAAGATTGCAATATAAAAATGACCCCAATAGGCCAAAAACGTTGTTTGAAGAGAAATTAAAAGAATTAAATATAAAACATAAATTGATAAAGCCATATACACCAAGGCATAACGGAAAAATAGAAAGAAGTCACAAAAAAGATCAAGAAAGATCTTATTATAATAAAGAATTTTTTAGCTTTGAAGATTTAGTAAATAGAGCTAAATATTATATAAAAGAATATAATAATTTTCCAATGAGGCCATTAAAATGGTTCAGTACAAAAGATAAATATGAAGAATATAAATGAAAGTTCAATAATAGCATAATATGTATTTCAACGTTAATTGCATCAATAAAAGTATGAAATATGTTTTACAAGCTTACAAATTCAAAAAATAAATTTACTTGGTTTTATTGAGAAAAATGTCAATTTATGATATAAAATATAATAGTAATTTTATAAGTAGTACAAGATATTTATAAAATTGAAAAATTAATGAAATAGATAAAACAATTAAGAAATAACCATTAGATAAAGCTAAAGGTGTAAGTACAAAATATAATAAATTATAATTTTGGAGGAATAAATGGAATATATAGATATTGTAAAAGATTATTTGCACAGATGTAGAGATAATTTAAATATTATTAAAAACAATAAAGGAAATGAAGTTACACAATTATTATCAAATTTCATATCATGCTTAATATTTATTAAAGAAAATATAGTGATTGATGAGAATCCAATTGCAGAAAATGGATTAGAATGCAACATAATAAATAATTCATATCAAATAAATTTTGAAAACAATACAAAAGAGTTCATAAGGCATCTAAGAAATGCGTGTTGCCATGATAAAATAAAAATAATATCACGAAATCATGAAATTTATAAAATCGAATTTAGAGATAAAACAAAGAAAGAACAATGTAAATTTGAGTTGACGATTAATCAAATAGAATTAGTGTATGAGTATTTATTGGGATTAATTGATACAAAGTAAAATTTTTAAAAACTAGGTATATTATAATATTATAATTAAGATTGAGACATATAAATTTAATACTGATGTAGTATAGAAATTAGCAAATATCCAATATGAAAAAAGAAATACATGTTTAATATATTAGACAAAAAATAAATGCTTACATAAGAGCTCATCAAAATATAGAACATATAAAAGAAATATTAAAAGAATTAAAAAATAAAATAAGCATAATAGAATAGTATAAATATAATATATCCAAAAACCTTGTTAACCCCAATTAACGAGGTTTTTTTGCATAAATTCAACGATTATATTCAAAACCAAATATCACCAACCAATAATTTTTGTACCATAATCCAGCCACTCACCCACAAATTTCGCCATTAACACCTACACGAACCACCATTTGACTTTCCACCCAAAAAATGTTAAACTATAAAAAGTTAGACAAGACTAACATTTTAAAAGCAGGGGTAGAAAATGACAGAAATTTTAAATATAAAAGACTTGCACGCAAATGCAGTAGATAAAGAAATATTAAAAGGATTAAATCTAAAAATCAATGCAGGAGAAGTACATGTAATAATGGGACCAAACGGAGCAGGAAAGTCAACATTAGCAAATGTAATCTTTAACAATCCAATATACAAAAAAACATCTGGAGAAATTAATTTTTTAGGTGAAAATATAAACGATTTAAAAACAAATGAAATAGCAAACAAAGGAATCTTCATGTCATTCCAATTACCAGAAGAAGTACCAGGAATCACACTAATGAATTTCTTAAAAGCAGCACATTCAGCAAAAACACAGGAGCCTGTAAAAGTATTTGCATTTAAAAGACAAATTGAAGAAAATATGAATAAACTAAATATGAATAAAAATTATGCATCAAGAGATTTAAATGTAGGATTTTCAGGAGGCGAAAAGAAAAAAGCCGAAATTTTGCAAATGCTAACACTAAATCCAAAATTAGCAATACTAGATGAAACAGATTCAGGATTAGACGTAGATGCAATAAGAACAGTATCATCAGGAATCAATATGTTCAAAAATGATGAAAATGCAGTACTAATAATCACACATAGCACAAAGATTTTGGAAAACTTAAAAGTTGATTATGTACACATATTAGTAAATGGACAAATCATCAAAACAGGAACAGGCGAATTAGCAAAACAAATAGAACAAGATGGATATTCAGAATATCTAAAATAACTAGAAAGGAATAAAGAACTTGAAAAATAAAACAGATCTATCACAGTTTGAAGAGCAAAAGAACAAGATAGAAAATATATACAACATTAAAAATAGTGATAATTCTGAATATAAAGCATTTGGTTTAACAGAAGAAGTAATAAGAGATATATCAGCAAGAAAAGAAGAGCCAGAGTGGATGTTGGATATAAGGCTAAAAGCATTGAAAACATATAATGAATTAGACTTACCAACATGGGGACCAGATTTAAGCGAAATAGACCTTAATAAAATTGCAACATATGTAAAACCAAAAACAGATATGAAAGCAAACTGGAATGACGTACCAGAAGATATAAAAAATACTTTTGAAAAATTGGGAATTCCAGAAGCAGAAAGAGAAGCATTAGCAGGAGTTGGAGCACAATACGATTCAGAAATTGTATATCACAGCATAAAGAAAGAATTAACAGAACAAGGCGTAATATACACTGATTTTGAATCAGCAGTAAGAGAATATCCAGAAATTATAAAAGAATATTTTTCAAAATGTATTTCAATTCCATATCATAAATTCATCGCTCTTCACTACGCAGTATGGTCAGGAGGATCATTTGTATATGTACCAAAAGGCGTAAAAGTAGATATACCATTGCAATCATATTTCAGATTAAATGCCGCAGGCGCAGGCCAGTTCGAACACACATTAATAATCGTTGAAGAAGAAGCATATTTGCATTTCATAGAAGGCTGTTCAGCACCAAAATATAGTGAATTAAATCTACATGCAGGAGCAGTAGAATTATATGTAAAAGATGGAGCAACATTAAGATATTCAACAATTGAAAACTGGTCAAAAAATATGATGAATTTAAATACGAAAAAAGCCATCGTAGGTAAAAATGCAAAAATAGAATGGGTATCAGGATCATTTGGATCAAAAGTATCAATGCTATATCCAATGAGCTTTTTAAATGGAGAAAATGCATCAAGTGAATTCTTAGGTATATCATTTGCAGGAGAAGGCCAGAACTTAGATACAGGAATGAAAATAGTACAAAATGCACCAAACACTTCAGCAGTAGTAAATTCAAAATCAATATCAAAAGACGGAGGAATTTGTACATTCAGAAGTGATGTAAAAGTATTGCCAAAAGCAACAGGAGCAAAACTATCAATATCATGTGAATCATTAATGCTAGATAACATTTCAAAATCAGATACAATTCCAACATCAAATGTACAAACCTCAGATGTAGAATTTTCGCATGAAGCAAAAATCGGAAAGATATCAGATCAAGCAATATTTTACTTAATGACAAGAGGTTTATCAGAAGAAGAAGCAAAAGCCATGATAGTAAGAGGATTTGCAGACCCAATTTCAAAAGCATTACCACTAGAATATGCTGTAGAAATGAACAACTTAATAAACTTAGAATTAGAAGGGAGCATAGGATAATGACAAACGAATTAGTATTAAATGCTACACCTCTAAGAACATCACAAAGTTATCAAATCAATGATTTAAAAATAAAATTAGAAATACCTGAGACTAAGGAGTTTAATAATGTACAATTTAAAAATATTGAAAAAATAACTTTAAAAAAATCAGAAAACACACTATTATCAAACAAAATAGGATTAGAACTACAAACAAACTATTCATTAAACATAATAGTGCCAAAATATACAAAAATAGAACAAAATATAGAGTTAAACTTTAAACTAACAGAAGAAGCCTTGATATCCAAAATAAATATCAAATATGAGCAAAATTCAGAAGCAAATATAATCATAAAATTTGAAGGAAGAGGATTCAATTATTCAGAAATTGAGTTACAAGCAGAAGAATATTCAAAAGGCAAAATCACAATAGCAAATTTATTAGAAAGCACAGCAAGCACAAACATATTTGCAATCTCGAACAATATATCAGATAATAGCGAAATTTCGCATATAATTGTGGATTTTGGAGGAGAAAACAAGATATCAAACTATTATAGTGAACTAAATGGATATAGAGCAAAAAACAGCTTAAAAACAGTTTATTTAGGACAAGACAATAATAGATTAGACTTAAATTATCATATAAAACACATAGCCGAAAAAACAAACTCAGAAATAGAAGTACAAGGAGCAATAGACGGAAATTCTAAAAAAAGCTTCAAAGGAACAATTGACTTTCTAAAAGGAAGTAAAGAATCAAAAGGTTCAGAAAACGAAAATTGTGTTTTATTATCAGATAAAGCAAAGTCAATCTCATTACCAATGTTATTATGCCATGAAGATGACGTAAACGGAGAACACGGTGTATCATCAGGAAAAATAGATCCAAAGAAATTATTTTATATAATGACAAAAGGAATCTCTTATGAAGATGCACGAAAGCTAATAATAAAAGCAAACTTTAACAATATAATAAATGAAATACCGGATGAAGAATTACAAGAAAAAATAATAGAAATAATTGAAAAAATATAAGGAATAATAAAATGACAACTAATGAAATTAGAAAAGATTTTCCAATTCTAGAAAACCAAGATATTGCATACTTAGACAGTGGAGCAACAACTCAAAAGCCTTTACAAGTAATAGAAGCAGTAACAAATTATTACAAACAAAGCAATGCAAATCCACATAGAGGAGCTTATGATTTAAGCATTGAAGCAACAAGAGTATATGATAAATCAAAGGAAAAAGTAGCAAAATTCATAAATGCAAAATCGCCAAACGAAATCATTTACACTAGAAATGCTACAGAAAGTTTAAATTTAATTGCAAACTCTTATGGAATGCAAAATGTAACAAAAAACGACAAAATTCTTATATCAATAATGGAACATCATTCAAATTTAGTAACATGGCAAAACGTTTGCAAAAAAACAGGAGCAACACTTGAATACATGTACACAAACGAAAATTGTGAGTTGTCAGATGAAGAAATAAACAGCAAAATAGTTCCAGGCGTCAAAATCGTTGCAATAACACAAGTATCAAACGTTTTAGGCACAATAAATGATGTAAAGAAAATAGCCAAAAGAGCCCACGAAGTAGGAGCAATCATGGTAGTAGACGCAGCACAATCAGCACCACACATGAAAATAGATGTCCAAGACATAGATGCCGACTTTTTAGTATTCTCTGGACACAAAATGCTAGCACCAATGGGAATTGGCGTATTATACGGAAAAGAAGAAATACTAAACAAAATGGAGCCATTCAATTTAGGTGGGGACATGATCGAATATGTATATGAACAAGAAACAACATATGCAGAGCCACCAATGAAATTTGAAGCCGGAACCCAAAACGTAAATGGAGCAGTAGGTCTATCAGCAGCAATCGATTATTTAGAAAATATCGGAATGGAAAATGTCGAAAAAATAGAAGCAGAGCTTCTACAGTATGCCTATGAAGAACTAACAAAACTGGATTTCATCCAAATCTATGGACCAACAAATCTAGAAAAAAGAGCAGCAGTAATAGCATTCAACGTAAAAAATATTCATCCACACGATGTTTCAACAATTCTAAATAGTGTAGGCGTATGCATTCGTTCAGGCCATCACTGCGCCCAACCACTACACAGAAAATTAAAAATGGAATCAACATGTAGAGCAAGTTTTTACATTTACAACACAAAACAAGACATAGACAGACTAATAAATGGCCTAAAAGAAGTTCAAAAAATATTTAGTAAATACATGTAAAAGGAGAAAACAATGGAAAACATGGATTCAATCTACACAGATATAATCATGGAAGCAAGCACTTCAAAACACAACAAACACAACCTAACAAATCCAGATTTTACAGAACATGGCCACAATCCAAGCTGTGGAGATGACATTACACTAGAACTAAAAATGAATGGCGATATCTTAGAAGACATATCATTCACAGGAACAGGCTGTGCAATTTCACAAGCTTCAACCACAATTATGATTGACCTATTTAAAGGCAAAACAAAACAAGAAGTTTTAAAATTAATAGAAATATATCTAAGAATGATAAAAAGAGAACAAATCTCCGACGAAGAAATTGATTCTCTAGAAGATGCAGCAGCACTTCAAAACATATCAAACATGCCAGCTCGAGTAAAATGCGCAGAGCTAGCATGGTACACAATGCAAAAAATTTTAAATAGATAAAAATAGTATTTTATAAAAATATCAATAATTTGAGAAAATTTCTCAAAAAAGATTGATATTTTTTTACATTTACCATATAATATATATAGCGAAGGAGAATTATATATGTTAATAAGTTTTAGCTTAAAAATTTTAAGTCATCTAAAAATGAAAACTGCTTAGATATGAGAGCGACAACATTGAAAGAACATGAATATAATATTGTGAAAACAGATAATGGTGATTTCTTGAAAATAGCAGCTATTTATGGTGCAAATGCAAGTGGAAAAACAAATGTATTACAGGCATTTAGTTATATGAAAAAGAAAGTATTAGTAATTGATGACTCAAGAATAAATAATAACTTAACTGAAGATGATATATTTACATTTATGATAAATAATGAATCAATAAGCTTAGAAGTTGAAATATTAGCTAAAAATAATAAAGTATATAAATATGGGTTCGAAGTGTTAAATAATGCAATTATAGCAGAATGGTTGTACGAGAAAAAAGTTAACAAGTTTTATGAAATATTTGATAGAACGAATAACAACGTAGATACAAAAGGTATTAAAAATAAATTATTAGGACTAGCAAACTTAGATGAAAAGACTTTATTGTTAAATGTAATTGCAAAAATAGATAAAAATAATGAAGACTTTAATAATGTATACAATTGGTTTATAGATTCAAATTATCTAGATTTGGGAGATCCAAATTTTGAAAATATATTAAATAATAGAATATCTTTAAAAATAATTGAAGATGAAAAATATAAAAAAGAGTTATTAAAATTTATAAAAACTTTTGATTCAACAATTGATTCAATAAACATATCACCAAATTCATTAGAAGAATTAAAAAATACAAATGGTGTGGTAAAAGTTGAATTAGTACATAATGGGGAAAATGGAAATAAAAAAGCACTTCCACTTGCATTAGAATCAAATGGAACAATGAAAATGTTTCACCTATTTGACTTTTTAATGGATGCATTAAGGTATGGAAGAGTAATGTTTGTTGATGAATTAGATGCAAAACTACACCCATTATTAACGAGATATATCATTAATTTATTTCACAATGATGAAATAAATACAGCCAATGGACAGCTTATATATTCAACACATGATACAGTAAACCTAAATAAGGAAACTTTTAGAAGAGACGAAATTTGGTTTGTTGAAAAGAATAACAATGGTGTTTCAGAGTTATATTCTTTATCAGATTATATGATAGAAGATGAAAAGGGATGTACAAAAAAAGTTCGTAACGATGCAACATACAATAAAGATTATCTAACTGGAAGATATGGTGCTATTCCAGTATTAGAAGGATTTAATATAATATGAGAAATAAAGAATGCAATAGGAAAGATCATTTTAGAAGTAAAAAGCTAGCACCAGCAAATTACTTAATTGTATGTGAAGGAAAACAAACAGAACCTAATTATTTCGAAGGTCTAAAAAAGAAGATAAATGAAAAATACATCAATAAAGTTGATATAATAAAACCTGAAATAAAGATAAGGGGAACAGGAAGAAACACAATAGATTTAGTAAATTATACAGAAAAATTTATTAACCATGCAAATAAAAAATATGGACAAGTCTGGGTTGTATTCGATAAAGATGATTATTCGGATAATCAATTTGATGAAGCAATAAAGAAATGTGACCATAATGTTGCCTGGTCAAATCCAAACTTTGAACTGTGGTTGTTATCACATCTAAAACCAGTAACTAATTATATATCAAAAGATAATATTCTTAAAGAATTGAATAAGGAATTTCAAAAAAATGGACTTGGAGAATATAAGAAAAATGATGAAAATATTTTTAAAAAAATTACAAGTGGTGACAAATTATCTAATGCAATAGATAATTGTAAATCCATGGAGAAAATTAATGAAAATGCCAATTCATCTCAAAGAAATCCTATGACACAAGTTTATAAAATAGTTGAAGGACTTAAAGAATATTTATAAAGCACAATTTGTAGAAATATTTTAACCAAAATAAAAAATAAGTCGATTAATCCCAAAAATTAAATTAACCCACTTTACAAACCAACATATTTATGGTAATATTTCTACATCAATGCAGATGTGGCGAAATTGGTATACGCACAGCACTCAAAATGCTGCGGGAAACCATGTGGGTTCGAGTCCCACCATCTGCACCAATCTAGATGACTCTGGGCAATAGCTTAGAGTCATTTTTATTAACTTAAGCGTTAAAACACCAGCTATGCTGGTGAGTCCAATGACACTTATAGTTATGAGAGTGGTATCAAAATAAAAACTCTCCATGTTATAGTAAAGTTAAGTTTGTACAGCTTAAAATTTATTATAAGAGGAGAGTGATTTGTATGAAAAGTCGATACGTAGATAGTTTTTTCATTCAAATATAGCATAAAAGGAGTGAGTAATTATGGAAGAAAAAGAAAAGAATGATATTGATTTTGATATTGATTTTGATTTTGATGAATTTGAGGTAATACCACCAAAAGTAGGAGACCCAAAATATGACATTAGAAAAATATTAAAATATTGTGAAGAAAATAATAAATCAACAGAAGAGATAACGGCAGAAGAATTAGAACAATTCATAATTGGATATATAAGTGAAGAAGAATTATAAAGAGGATATCTATCAGAAAAATAAAAAAATCTAAAGAGCCATATATCCCATTATTTCAGATACAGGATATATATGATTAGCACACAAGTATCATCATGCAGCTTGCAAAGTTGAACAAGCGAAAGCAAGTCAAGCAAGCTAAGCTAATCGGCCCTTTAGTCCTTTTCGAATAACTATATAATATTTACTCTTTATATAATGCTTAAAAAAATTGTAAAAAAGTATAAATTGTAAAATATAAAACGTAAATCCATTAATACTAATAAAGGACTTACAATAAATCAAAAATACAAATAAATTAAAAAAATAAAAACATTAATCTCTTTTTTTCTACTGAAAGATTAGTTATCCAAAAAGGAATAGGGCTTAAAACTTTATATTTAATTTAACTTGTAAAATAACTTAACAAGACCCAGAAATTTTATTCATCAATTTCAAACTCAATACTATTTAACTTAGAAATTTCAAAATCAGTATTACGAATTTTTTCATCAAGAATTTGAATTTTAGATTTTATTTTGTCTTGATTATAATTTATTTCTTGAATTTGAAAATAAGAATTATTAACTTCAGTAACTCTTTGTTTAGAATTGCGATAATTCAATAATAGCTCAAAATTGTCTTTTAACTTTCTTAAATTACTATTTTCAACAATTGCAGCTTGAATAGATCTACCATCACTAAGCTTAAAAGCATTATTTTTTTCATAAAGAATACTTTTTAATTTAATAATTTCATTAGAAAGATTTTGAACCTCAATTAATTCTTCTTCAAAATCTTTTTTGTTATCTTCAATAACATTTAAAACACCACTCAACTCTTGAATAGAAGTATTAAAAACATGTTTCTTCAAAGAAAAAAACATTGAAGAATATTTCCTTTCCTTCTCATCAATTAAGCACATCAAACTAGATAAATTTATTTTCATTTCATTTCCTCCTTAAGATGATTCAATTATAACACATATAAAAAATAATATGTCGCCAAAAAAGCGACAAAAAACAACGCTACAAAATAGCGTTGCAGTATGTAAATAGAAGGTCATTAATAACACTTAAATCATAAATATTATTATCCAAGCAATAAGTAATTATCAAGTCAAATTTACTATTGCTTAAAGAATAACCAGCAGACTTTAACAATATGTTAGAGTCATACAAATTAAGCCTTAAAGCAAAACATAACTTAATAACTAAATTTTTTCTAGGAACATAATTTTTATTACATCTAATCTTAGAAAATAACTTTCGGTCAATATCTACACACCTATAGATTTCAGAATCGCTATGACCACTCCTATCTATATAATAGAAAAGAACATCATTGAAATTCTTAATCTCAAAACAATTTAAATATTCGATAAGGTTAACATTCATAAAATCCTCCTTATTAATGAGATTTAAATAGAAAATTTTAATCTCAATCGTATAATTTAATGAATATTTAAATTGTAACGTGATTATACCACACATAATATATTTTAAAAAGTCTACATAAATATTGCAATTTATTAAAAGATATGCTATAATAATGCTTGTAACTATATAAACTAAGTTTTTTTATACCAGGTATTGGTAGAAAGGCACAGAATGGAGAATTTTGGTATTGTTATAGAAGATATAAGAACTATGAGGGAAAATGCAAAAGGCTTGCTGGAGAAGGCAGAAAGGCTAGAAAAGTCTGTCTGGGAAATCAAATCAGCTAGCAGAAAAGAAAAGGATTTAAAAAAGAAAAAGGAGTATAAGGATGTCATTGAAGAAATAGATTTTCAATTATACGGACTTAAAAAGGACCTAGAGGACCTAGAGGACTCCGACCTTTTCAGGGATAAAATCAAAATCCCTAAACACACAAAATAAGATCCATTAGAGGGGAGACTGATTATGCTCCTCTCTTATTTTTATTTTAAAATCAATTTACATAACTATTGACAAAAAAGAGAAGAATAATTATAATATAAATGTATCTATCAATTTCTTTTGCCTAGAACACGTAAACAGGCAGAAAGGAGAAGTATGGAAACCAACAATAATCAGGCTATTGATCCTCTTCAGATTACGGAGGAAACAAGAGCCATCCTCAGAGACTGGAAACAGAAGATATGTTCACGTCTTGAGAGTGTCAAGTCTGAAATTAACGGCATCAAGCAGGAATTAATGAACATTCCTGTTGATGTTACAGACGCTGACATGAAGAGGATTGCACTTGAGAGCAGGCTGTTCAAACTTGAGGCAGAGGAGAAATGCATTGAGAGCTGCATTCAAGCAGTATACAGTGACGTTTCACCGATGCAGAAGTTAGTAACAATGCCTGACCTCAGGTCGCTCATTGCATCATTTAATGCAAAGAGTAGAGGTTGAGTTCCAAGCAAGAGGAGGCGACATGCCTCCTCTTTTCTATTTTAAAACAATTAACATAAGTATTGTCAAATATAAAAAAATATGTTAAAATAATTATGCAACTAATGTAGAAGAATTGCCGTAATAGGCAGAAAGGGAAAAATGGCAAAAGATATCCAAGCAATGTCACCATCAGAGGTGGTGGACAGAATTCGGGAGTTGCAAGAGAAAGAATCTGATATGTATAATCAGATTCAGGATGTAAATGATTTCTTCCAGGGATTTTTAGAGGAACTGGAAGAAAAGTTTCAAAAGGTTACAACTTTGAATTTCTTTGAGATTGCAGAGTATACAAATCTCAAAGAGAGATTTCAGGAACTTGAAGAGTCCGGGGAAGCCTCAGATTCAGAAATTGAAGACTTCGAAGATCTCATTGGAAAAAGCATTGAAAATCAAAACGATGCAGAGGAAAAGTGTGAGCAACTTACATCAATTGCAAAGAAGCTGACACATTTGGCTATAAAGATAAAAAATGAGATAAATATTTCTCGGAAGAACCAATAAGTCATTAAAGAGGAAGACGTTGAAAAATGTCCTCCTCTTTTTTTATAATATAAATATGACCATGTATTTCTTGAATAATGCCAACAACTATGATAAAATCAAAACTGAAAAAAGAAAAGGAAAAAGCACAAATGATAAAAGATTATAGAAAAGTAATATTTACAATTTTTTTATTGATAATACTAGTAATCACAGGGATAATTTTATTATTTAAAAACACAACAACAATAGGAACAATTAAGCCACATACATACACTGAACAAGAAGTTAATGAATATGCAAAACAAGCACATGGCGAAAAAGTAAAGCAAGTATCAAAAGGAAAAAATATTGAAATAGAAATTGAAGCTCCAAACAACAATAAAGAAACAGTAAAAGGAGTAATGTATGAATATTCCAGAGAAAATGGCGATACTTTTCCAATAATAACATATCCAGTGCACAAAAAGAAAAGTGATAATAAAACAATTGAAAACACATATTTAAGAAACATAAGTGATTATTATCAATCAGCAATAATTGCAATATATGCAGAAAATATAGCATCAATTGCACAAACTTATAATTTGAATGCAAATGTTGAAAAAAATAATATGAATTCATGTATAGTATTTGACATGAAAGAAGAAAAAGAAGCCTATAACATAGGAAGAGCAATGCAACAAATAAATGAATTATTAGCATTAGAAATAAATAAAAATGAAATCACAAAAAAATATGAAATAGAAAATGTAGTAGCAAAGGTACATTATATAAACCAAGAAAATGGTATTGATAAAATAGTAAATATACCATTAGCACAAAATCACGATGACATACAAGATTTTGACGCTAATTATTACGCATCATTAATAAAAAACAATATAAATTGAAAGGTATAGTATGGGATTTTTTGATAAATTAAAACAAAGCTTAGAAAAAACAAAAATAGCATTAGGAATAACAAAGGTTGATGAAAATCTATTAGAAGAGTTAGAAGAAAAGTTGATTATGTCAGATGTAGGTATGACAGCAACAGATGAAATAATGCAAGAACTAAAAACAAGAATAAAACAAGATAAAATAGTAGACTCACAAAAAGTTATAGAAATATTAAAAGAACAATTAGAAAAGATTCTAACTAAAGAAAACAATAAAATAAATTTGGAAAAATCACCAGCAGCAATTTTAATGGTTGGAGTAAATGGAGCTGGAAAAACAACCTCAATAGGGAAAATTGCAAATAGATTGAGACTTCAAGGAAAGAAAGTATTAGTTGTAGCAGCAGACACATATAGAGCTGCAGCAGTAGAACAAGTTGAAGAATGGGCCAAAAGAGCAAATGTAGATATTATCAAAGGACAGGAAAATGCAGATCCATCATCAGTAATATTTATGGGATGTAAAAAAGCTAAAGATGAAAATTATGATGTCGTAATATGTGATACAGCAGGAAGATTACAATCTAAAAAATCATTAATGGATGAATTAGAAAAAATGAACAAAGTGATTGATAGAGAACTACCAAACTCATCAAAAGAAACTTTATTAGTACTTGATGGATCAACAGGACAAAATGCAATATCACAATTAAAAGCTTTTAGAGAAGCAACAGGTGTAACTGGAGTTATAATTACTAAATTAGATGGAACATCAAAAGGTGGAGTAATCATAAAATTAGCAAAAGATGAAAACGTAGCAATTAAATTCATAGGAATAGGCGAAAAGATAGATGATATGGAAGAATTTAATGCAAGAGATTTTGTAAATGCAATTATAGAGTAAAAAGAAAGGTTATAGATATGGAAGAAAGAGAAAATACAATTCCAAATACACAAGAAGAAAATAATCTAAGAAATCAAGAAATATCAAAAGAAGATATGGCAACATATGAAGCAGCTATAAAATATAAAAAAGGTAAAAAAGCAAGAAAGAAACTAGTATTATTTCTAGTTTTAATAGCAGCAATCGTAGGATTAATTTTAATAAGAGGATCATATTTAACAGCAAAAGATTTAGGAGAAAAATATTTACAAGTATATAATAGAAAAACATTAATAACATCTGGAATATTTTTTGTAAATTTCTTTTTAATATATTTTACTTTTATAAGAACAAACAAATTAATAAAAAGAATATTAGCAAACATATATAAAAAAGAAGAAAAAGTAATGCCAAGATTTGCAAACAAATCAATTGCATTCATAATTGCACTAATTGGCTCAGCTGTAGTAACTCTATTAAGCAAAAATATGATAACACAAATAAT
>JABCPQ020000016.1 GCA_013333035.2 Clostridiales bacterium
TATAACATCGTCAACATGAAATCTGCCTGAGTGCGTTATACAGTTTGCTTCATCTATTTGAGTGGTTAATTGTATATTTTTATATTTATTTGAACACATGTCTTACCTCCTTAGCATTCATTATACAACAATATTAAAATTGATTTGTTTATAACTAATAAATTTTCACAAAGAATAAGATAACACACAATACTTTTTATGCATGTTATCTCAAAATTTATACTAAGTATGAAATAAATAAATTAGCTAAACTTAAAAATATAAAGAATCCTAGTACATCTGTTGCAGTTGTCAAGAAAATTGATGATGACAAAGCAGGATCTACTTTTAACTTTTGTAACACTAATGGAACTAATAATCCAAAAATACCAGAAACTATCAAATTTCCAACCATAGCTAACAATATGATAATGCCTAAATAAACACTATGATAAATCATTCCAACAGCTATTCCAGTTATAATACCAATAACCAAACCATTAACTAAGCCAAGCAATATTTCTTTCTTAAGTTGTGGCAAAGCATCTTTAAGTTCAATATTACCCATTGCAATATTTCTTATTATAATTGAAACAGTTTGAGTACCAGCATTTCCACCCATACCTGTAACCATCGACATTGTAGATGATAATGCAACAACTTTTGCAATTGTTCCCTCAAAAGCCTTTACTGTTAATGCCGCCAAAAACGCTGTTAATAAATTAATGACAAGCCATGGTAAACGTAATTTAACTGAATCCCAAAAAGTAGAATTAAGTGTTTCTTCTTTAGAAACACCACCCATCTTTAAAATATCTTCTGTTTGTTCTTCAACCATAACGTCCATAACATCATCAACTGTAATAATACCCAAAATGATTTGTTTTTTATTAACAACTGGTAAAACAGTTAAATCATATTTTCTAAATGTTGCAGCAACTTCTTCCTGATCAACTTCTGGCTCAACAGAAACAAAGTTTTTATTCGCAATATCTGATAAAACTGTATCATTACTATTAATTAATACTTCTCTTAGCTCAACAGTACCAACAACTTTTCTAGTATTATCAGAAAT
The DNA here is from genome assembly GCA_013333035.2 of Clostridiales bacterium. Lineage (GTDB taxonomy): Bacteria > Bacillota > Clostridia > TANB77 > CAG-508 > CAG-793. Next base: position 1,055 of record JABCPQ020000016.1, read on the forward strand.
AAACAATGTATCAAGCAATTCATTTTTTGGAGCCATTTCTTTAATCTTTTTTAAAGTTTCCTTAATCGTCATATCTTGCTTAAATATAATAAATTCTGTAGTCATAATACCACCTGCAGAATCCTCTTTATAACCAAGTAATGATGTTAAAATTTTTCTATCACCCTCAATCATTAAATTAAGCAACTCTTTTCTTTTATCTATTTTTAGCATTCCTAAAATATCTGCAATATCATCCTTTTGCATATAACTAAAAATCTTTAAAATCTTTTCATTAGTCAAATAATTAATAATCTTTAACTGAATATTTTCTTCTGCATGCTCTAATACCATTGCCAATTTCTCATCTGTTAAAGCTGTACATAAAAGTACAATCTGATTTTCTTCATAATCAGATAACGTTTTTGCAATATCAATTAATTTTAATTCATCTGTTAATGAATTTAGGTCTATTACTTTTTCCATAAATATCCTCCTATTTTTATATAATAAAAAAATCATTAAATTAATTTAATGATTGGAGAAAATATATATCTAATTAACAAACCCTATTATATAAATAATGGGTTACGATTGTTTATTAAATTATATATTCTCATAAAATGACACGGCTCGTCACCCATTATGTTTTCACCTCTTTTTTAAAAACTCTGCATATCTTAACATAAAATCCAATATTGGTCAATAGAATATTACCTTTTAATGACAAAAATACAAAAAATATATTCAAAAAAGAGGCTATTTACAATAGCCTCCCTAAATTGCTCTAACAAATTTCAATATAAATATGATAACATAATAGTATATATATGTTAATCCGAAACCTCCGGCAACAACCTGTAATAAATCTATTAAAATTATTAGACTTAATAATTTTTAGATATTGAATTAGCCAGTCAAATCCCATAATTACAATTAATATCAAAGCAATCCATAATTGTATTTTAAATCCCAGCAAAATACAAATAATTGCAACAACCTCACTAACCATTGCTCCACTGCATCTAGCACAAACTGGACATTGGTATCCATTAATGAAAAAACTTCTCTCAGGCATTTGATGACATCCTAACTTTTCTCCATATTTCATCAATTTAATCCAAATATCATCTCTTTTTTTAAAATCAAATTTCACTAATTCTAAGCCTTCCACTTTCTTCCACAATTATTACAAACCCAATAATTGTGATTATGAATTTGCCTACCTTCACCACAAGAACCACAAATTAACCCAATTGGTCCAAACATAAACCATCCACAACATCCCTTTGTTGCAGAAAAATCTTTTCCTGAAGTAGAAACTTCATTAATAATTTGACAATCATTACTTCCACATCTATGACAAACCATTTTAAGCCTCCTTACGCAAATTACCATATTTTTATAATCTTAAAAACATAATAAAAATATACATAATTCACACATAATTATCAAAGAAATATCACATTTAAAATATTTCTTTTTCGTTACATTTTTTTATTAGTATTTTAAGTTATTAACAGAGTTATCCACATTTTCCACATTCTATTTTTTGGTATTTATCAATTTACCGTAGTTACATAATTTATAATATTAATAAATATTTTGTAAATTTAATTGAGTAAAATCAACATTATAATGTATTATTAATCCCAATATTATCAATAATTCTAGAGCAATTATTCTCTTTAAAATTATGTTAAACCATTTTTCACCAACTGCATATCCAAACATTCTTGCAGCAAGATATGTACCTATAAATCCACCAAGCAAAGATAATATAAATATAACTTTATTCAATATTGAATTTTTCATTGTAAAATTAATATTTTTATCCATTTGAACCCAAATCAATAAATATCCAATTACATTAAAAAATAATATAATTCCACTGATCACTTTAAACAACATACAAATCCTCCTATATAAATAAACTCAATTGATTACTTTCTGTCATTCCTTTCAAACAACCTGCATTCCTCAATAATTCAATTCCAGATTTACCAAGTTTAGCTCTAATTTTAAGCTCATCAATGGAATCAAACATTCCATCCTGCCTTGCCTTTTCAATCCCTTCAGCAGCTATAGTTCCAAAACCAGGTAAAGAATTAAGAGGTGGCCTAATACCATCATCTTCCATCAAAAATCTTTTTGCAGAAGATTTATATAAATCAATAGGCAAAAATTTAATTCCTCTAGCATACATTTCATTTACAATTTCCAAAGTTTCATACATTGCTGAATCAGTATCAGTAGCAGCATTACCAAGCAATTCAATTTCTCTCATTTTATTTTTAACTTTATCTTGACCATTACACATTATCTCACTATCAAAAGCATCTGCCCTAATAGTAAAATATGCACAATAATAAGCTTTAGGAATATGAACTTTAAACCACGCAATTCTAAAAGCATTAGTAACATAAGCTGCTGCATGAGCTTTAGGAAACAAATATTTAATTTTATTACAAGAATCTATATACCATGTAGGAACACCTTTTTCTTCCATTATCTTTTTAAATTCTTCCCATTTATCAGGACTTTTTGCAACTTTACCTTTACGTACAAGTTCCATAATCTTAAAAGCAGTATTTTTAGGTAAACCACATTTAATCAAATAAATCATAATATCATCACGTGTACAAATAACCTGATTTAATGGTGCAACACCTTTATTAATTAATTCCTGAGCATTTCCAAGCCACACATCAGTACCATGTGAAAGTCCTGAAATTCTTATTAATTCTTCAAAAGTTGTTGGCTTTGTTTCATAAAGCATTCCCCTTACAAACTTTGTACCAGATTCAGGTATTCCATAAGTACCAACTTCAGATCTAATTTCTTCAGAAGTAACCCCAAGCGCATCTGTTGAAGAATAAATTGACATTGTTTCTTTATCATCAAGAGGAACCTTAGTTGGATTAAATCCAGTTAAATCATATAACATACGAATAATTGTAGGATCATCATGACCAAGAATATCAAGTTTTAACAAGTTTTGATCAATTGAGTGATAATCAAAATGTGTTGTAATAATATCAGAATTAGGATCATCTGCAGGATGTTGAACAGGAGTAAATTCATATATTTCCCTGCCTTTAGGAACAACTATGATACCACCAGGATGTTGTCCAGATGTTCTTTTAATTCCAACACATCCTAATGCAATTCTATCAATTTCTGCATTACTAACAGGTACTCCTTTATCCTCATAATATTTTTTAACATAACCAAATGCAGTTTTTTCTTTAACAGTACCAACCGTACCAGCTTTAAAAGTTGTACCCTTTCCAAATATAACCTCAGTATATCTATGAGCTTTTGCCTGATATTCACCAGAAAAGTTCAAATCAATATCAGGTTCTTTATCACCATTAAAGCCAAGAAATGTTTCAAAAGGTATATCCATTCCATCCTTATCCATTCGACTTCCACATTTAGGACAAACTTTATCAGGTAAATCAAAACCATTTTTTACGCCATAATCTGTAAAATCAGAATACTTACAATTCGGGCATCTATAATGTGGTGGTAATGAATTAACTTCAGTAATACCTGTCATATTTGCTACAAATGAAGACCCAACAGAACCTCTAGATCCAACAATATATCCGGTCTTCATTAGATTTCCATACAAGCTTTTGAGCAATAATATACATAACAGAGAATCCATTAGAAATAATTGAATCAAGCTCTTTCTTTAATCTACTTTCAACAATTTCAGGTAAATCTTCACCATAAAGTTCATGTGCTTTATCATAAGCAATATCTTCAATCATTTTTTCACAACCTGGAATATGTGGTGCACATTTCTCAGGAGATAAAGGTGAAATTTTCTCACACATATCAGATACTAAATTAGTATTTGTAACAACAATCTCTTTAGCCTTTTCATCACCTAAATAACTAAATTCATTAAGCATTTCATCAGTAGTTCTCAAATATAAAGGTGCTTGAAAATCAGCATCAGGCTGCTTTTGGCCTGCTTGAATCATTCTCCTATATATTTCATCTTGAGGATCCATAAAGTGTACATCACATGTAGCACAAACAGGTATATTTAATTTTTCTCCTAAATCCACTATTTTTCTAACAATATTTTTAAGTCCTTCATGATTTTCAATAGTACCATCTCTAACTAAATAATCATCATTCATATATGGTTGAACTTCTAAATAATCATAATATTTAGCAATTTCTTCTAATTCATCATCAGGCTTTCCATTTAATATCGCTTTATACAATTCTCCACTGCTACATGCACTGCCTAAAATCAATCCTTCTCTATGCTTATTAAGAATTGACTTTAGAATCAAAGGTTTCTTATAAAAATAATTAACATGTGAATATGATACTAACTTATATAAATTTTTCAAACCAACATAATTTTTAGCCAAAATAATAATATGACTACTCTTAATTTTCTTGTAATTTGCACTACCTTCCTCATTTTTATCAATATCTGATAATTTCTCAATGCCAGAATCTTCAAGCATTTTACACATTATATTAAAAACTTTAACAGTTGTATCAACATCATCTAAAGCTCTATGTGCAACAAGAACTTCAATACCTAAATTTTCTGCAATAACTCCAAGTTTATATTTCTTATAATTAGGAAATAAATTTTTAGCAAGTGCAAGTGTATCCAAATATGTATTTTCAAATTTATATCCAAGTTGTTGACAATTATATCTAATAAAACCAGTATCAAAATCAGCATTATGGGCAACAAGTACTGAATCTCCAAAGAACTCCATTACTTTCGGCAAAATCTCTTCAATCTTAGGAGCATCCTTAACCATATCATCAGTAATATGAGTAACATCCTGAACCTTTTTAGGAATAGGTTTACCCGGATTAACAAAACTTTCAAAAGTATCAATAACTTCACCATTTCTAATCTTCATAATACCTATTTCAGTAATCTTTTCAGTTCTAAAAGAAAAACCAGTTGTCTCCAAATCAAATACACAATAAGTTGTATCTCTCAAACTCTGACCCTTATCATTAGATAAAACAGAATTTTCATCAGGAATTAAATACCCCTCAACACCATAAATAACTTTGAAATCATCATTTCCTTCAACAGTATGATAAGCTTCAGGAAAAGACTGAACAACACCATGATCAGTAATCGCAATAGACTTCCATCCCCATGACATTGCTCTTTTTATAAGAGTTGAAGCACTTGTAACAGCATCAAGCTGACTCATCTGTGTATGTAAATGAAGTTCCACTCTCTTCTGCTCAGCACTATCAATATCTCTTTTAGGCTCAGAATGTCCATCTATTTTTACAACAGTATTAGCATTAATATTAATTTCTTTAATAAAATCATTAAAACCTGCATTTCCTTCAACTTTAACCCAAGTTCCTGGCTTCAAATTTTTTTCTGCTTTTTCCTTAACATCCTCATTAACAAAAGATTGACAATTAAGAGTAGTACTACCATCATATATATCAAACGAAACAATAAATCTACCAGTCTTAGTTTGTCTAGTATCATTCATTTTTACAACTTTACCTTCAACATGGACAACACTCTTTTCAGGTTGTATATCAATTAGCTTAATAACATTTTTATTAAAATTAGCATTATTAGGATTTCTACCAATTATTAAATTAGGATCATCACTAACTGGCTCTGCTTTTTTATTTTGTTGTTCTCCATCATTTTTAGGAAAATAAACTTTATTAAAACTTTTTTGAGAATTACTATATGTTTGTGATTCCTTGGTTTTATTCTGTTTTTCAACATTGTTTTTAACAACAACATCATTAGCAGTAGAAATAAATTCCTTTACAAGAACATCATTTTCTTTTTTAAAAATTTCAGTAACTGCAACTTGATTAGAATCAAATTCGATTTTCAAATTAATTCCAAAATAATTAAAAATAAACTCATAAATATACTTATCAATCTTTTGATTTTTTACCATATTAACAAACTCACTACATATATTACCTATAATCAATTTGTCATTATCAACATTAACATTACTTTCTGACAATAAAGCTCCAATCATTGGATTAAACAAGTTCATGTATTTAATAATATTACTCCATTGAACATTAATGGCTTCTTTTAAAACATCTCTTAAAGATTCATCATAATTAATTTTAAATTCAACCTCAGTAAATTTGAATTTGTTAATCAAAAAATTTCTAAATTTAGCCAGATCAATAATATCAAGTACATAATTTGAACCAATAAACATTTCAAGTTTATTGGTTCTCTTATACAAATTTGCATCAATTATTATCAAATTAGCAAATAACTCATTTATATCAAAATCTGGAAAAACCAACTTTAATTCTCTATTTTTTTCCATTTTTCCTCCATAGTATATCTATAACATTCCAAATAAAATATATGCAAACGGTGTTATTAATAACAAGCTATCTATCCTATCAAGCATTCCACCATGACCAGGCAATAAATCACTAAAATCTTTGATTCCACAATATCTTTTAATTCCAGAAGCAGCCAAATCTCCAATTTCTCCAATAATCGCCAAAACAATTGTCACTATAGAAATATGTAAATAATTAATTGACAAACTCATTACATTATTTATCAAAATTGTATAAATTAATGAAAAAAATAATGCGCCAACAATTCCACCAATTGCACCCTCAACAGTTTTCTTAGGACTAATAGGAGTAAGTTTATGTTTTCCAAACTTTTTACCTATTAGATACGCAAATGTATCACTACCCCAAGCAGATGTAAAAATATATGCAATATAAATCAATCCCATTGGTTGTCTAGCTCGTAATATTGTAAAAAATACTAGCAAAAATGGTACATATGCGATTCCAAAAATAGTTACCATTATATCAACTATAGTCTTTTTACCAGCAGTAGCTATCTGTTCTATAAATAATATAAGCATTGAAATTGCCAAAACAATCAACATAGCCGCATACAACTTTTCTTTATCAACAAATTGAAGAATTGTAATTAAAATACAATTTAGATACCCAACCCATTGAGTAGGATTTGCTTTACCAGTTCTTTTAAAACATTCATAATATTCATGAAGTGTTATGATAGAAATTATAGAAACAAATATATTCATAACCAATTGATTAGCATATATAAATAGTAATATAACTAAAGGCGCTCCTATTAAAATAGTAAGATATCTTGCAATAAAATTTTTACTCTTCTCCATTATTTTCCCTTTCTTATCTTACGTTTTGAAAATTCCTCAATACAAAAATCCACATCATCTCTTGTAAAATCAGGCCAATACTTATCAAGAGGTAAAAATTCACTATATGTGATTTGCCATGGTAAAAAATTACTTGTTCTCATTTCCCCACTAGTTCTAACAACTAAATCTGGGTCCTTTTTTCCCTTAGTATACAAATGATTTGAAAAAACATTTTCATCGATATCTTCTAAGTTCAATTTACCATCTTTTACTTCTTCTGCAATATTTCTACAAGCTCTAACTATTTCATCTCTTCCACCATAATTAAAAGCAATAATCAAATTCAAACCAGTGTTATTACTTGTTTTTGCTTCAAGATTTCTAATCCTATTACTTAAACTACTATCAATAACATCAATATTACCAATAAAGCTAATTTTAATATTTTTCATATCTAGCTCATTCAAAAACTTATCCAAATAGACTCCAAGAAGCCCCATTAAATAGCCAACTTCTTCTTCTGTTCTCTTCCAATTTTCAGTAGAAAAAGCATAAACCATCAAATACTTCAAACCTATTTCATTACAATATTTAGCAATATCAACTAAAACATCTGCACCTCTTTTATGTCCCATTGTAGTCATCATTGACTTTTCTTTTGCCCATCTACGATTCCCATCCATAATAATCGCTAAATGTTCTAATTTATTTCCATCAGACATAAAAAACCTCCTAAACTTTTTTAAACTGTCATTATCTCTTTTTCTTTTTTAGTTGTAATCTCCTCAATTTTAGCAACATAATCATCTGTTTTCTTTTGAATTTTATTTTCATCAGCTTTCGCTTCATCTTCAGAAATCTCACTATTCTTTAATTGAGTTTTAACCAAATCCATTTCATCTCTTCTTATATTTCTAATGGCAACCTTAGATTCTTCAGATAATTTTCTAACATCCTTAACTAAATCTTTTCTTCTTTCCTCTGTTAATTCTGGAAAAGATAATCTAATAACTTGACCATCATTCATTGGATTAATTCCAATGTCACTCATTTCAATAGCTCTAACAATTTGAGATAACAATGATTTATCCCATGGTTGTATAACAATCAATCTTGCTTCAGGCACTGATATTGAAGCAATTTGTGATAATGGTGACATAGCACCATAATATTCAACTTGTACCTTATTTAAAATTGCTGGATTAGCTCTACCAGCTCTTATTTCTGAAAAATTCACTTCCAATCTCTCAATAACTTTATCCATTTTCTCATCAATATTTTCTAAACTCATATAAACTCCTTAATCATTTGATACTACTGTACCAATATTTTCACCTTTAACTGCTCTAATTATATTTTTAGGATCATTCATTGCAAAAACAACTAAAGGAATATTATTATCCTTACATAGTGAAATAGCTGTTGAATCCATAACTTTCAAATCTTTTTCTAAAACTTCTTGATATGAAACTTTATCATATTTCTTAGCATTTGGATCAATCTTAGGATCTGCAGTATAAACACCATCAATAGTTTTAGCAACTAAAAAAACTTCTGCCTTAATCTCAGCAGCTCTCAATGAAGCAGCTGTATCAGTAGAAAAGAATGGGCTTCCCGTTCCTCCAGCAAAAATATTAATTCTATTTTTTTCAATATGTCTCATAGCTCTTCTTTGAATAAAAGGCTCTGCTATTTGTCTCATTTCAATTGCTGTTTGAACTCTTGTAGGAACTCCAATTTTCTCAATTGCATCTTGTAATGCTAAGCCATTCATTATTGTAGCAAGCATTCCCATATAATCTGCAGTTGTCCTCTCCATTTTGCTACCATATTTTCCTCTCCAGAAATTACCACCTCCAACAACTATAGAGACTTGAACTCCCATATCATGCAATTCTTTAACTGCACTACAAATTCCAGCCATAGTATTTTCATCAATACCAAACTTTGCATCACCTGCAAGTGCTTCACCACTTAATTTTAATAAAACTCTTTTATACAAAATAAACCTCCTAAATTATAACTAGATTTTTCTGTATTCTATCATAAATACTTTAAAATTAAAACCATTTATAAATATTTTCATATTTTAAAAACATAATAAAAAAGGTAATGAAACCATTACCTTTCCTTTAAAAAATATTTTTTAAAATTCTAAATTAAATTTATAACAATAACTAGTGACTAGTTAATTTTTCTTGATTTAACAAATGCAAATCCACCAACTAAAACTACTACTACTGCTACTACTGAAATGATATATACATCAAATTCACCTGTTTTAGGTAATTCTTCTTTATCTTTTACAAGATTATTGTTGATTGTATTTGTATTAGCAACTGTATTTTTTGTTGTATTTGTTGTGTTTGTTGTATTTGTTGAAGTTGTGTTTGTTGTATTAGTTGTATTTGTTGCAGGTTTTAATGTTGCTGAACCATTTGTACCTGTTGTTCCTGCTGGTGGAGTTGTTGTTGTTCCTGTTGCTGCAACTCCATTTCCACTACTCATTGGAAGTGAAACACCTGTAGCGAAAACATTATTAAATGCAAAAACTATAGCTACAACTGCTACTGTCATTAATATTGCTACTACTTTTGTTACCTTATTCATAACTCAATTCTCCTTATTCTTTTTATTTCTAACATTCATACTAACATTATAAATTTAGCTTTTTATCATGTCAATAGTTTCTGACAATTTTATACAATATTTTTATATATTCATCATACATTAAACTTAAACTCAACAATATCGCCATCTTTCATGACATATTCTTTTCCTTCAAGTCTAACTAAGCCTGCCTCTTTAGCTTTTTGATAACTACCATTTGCAATTAAATCATTGTAAGAAACAATCTCTGCTTTTATAAATCCTCTTTCAAAATCAGTATGAATCTTACCAGCCGCTTGAGGTGCTTTAGTTCCCTTTTTTATAGTCCAAGCTCTACATTCTTGCTTACCAGCCGTCAAATAAGACATTAATCCCAACAAATCATAAGATGCTCTGACAACACTATCTAGCCCAGATTCTTCTAATCCATAAGCTTCAAGCATTTCCTTTTCTTCTTCACCTTCTAAAGTTGATAAATCTTCTTCAACTTTAACAGATAAACTAATTGCCAAATTGCCTTCTTCAGAAGCATATTTTTTAACTTCTTTAACATATTCATTATCTTCTTTTCCAAGATCATCTTCAGAAATATTTGCAACATATAAAATCGGCTTCATTGTTATTAAAAAAGCATCTTTAACTATTGCCTTCTCTTCATCATCTAAATCCAAGCTTCTCGCAGGTTTTCCATTTTCAAGAACATCTTTTAATTTTTTAAAAACCTCTTCTTCTTGAACATACTTCTTATCATTTCTAGCTAATTTTGAAACTCTCTCAATTCTTTTATTAACAGAATCCAAATCTGCTAAAATTAATTCCAAATTAATTGTTTCAATATCTCTAATTGGATTAACATTTCCATCAACATGTATAACATTAGAATCATCAAAACATCTAACAACCTCTAAAATTGCATCAGTCTCTCTAATATGTGATAAAAACTTATTTCCAAGTCCTTCGCCCCTGCTTGCACCTTTCACAAGTCCAGCAATGTCCACAAACTCAATAACAGCATGTGTTATTTTATCACTATTATACATTTTTCCAAGAACCTCAAGTCTATCATCAGGAACTGGAACTATTCCAACATTTGGCTCAATTGTACAAAAAGGATAATTAGCACATTCAGCTCCTGCTTTTGTAATACTATTAAATAAAGTACTCTTTCCTACATTTGGTAATCCCACTATACCTATCTTCATGTTCTATCCTTTCACTAAATATTATTCAGCCCAATTATGATATACATTCATTACATCATCCAAATCTTCTAGATTATCAATTAATCTTTGCATTTTTTCAGCAGAAGCATCATCAAGTTCAACAGTTGTAGATGGTACCATTTGTACTTCTGCTTCAACGAATTCAATTCCTGCATTCTCTAAAGCTTCTCTAACATTAGAAAATTCACTTGGAGATGTAGTAATTTCATAACACTCTTCATCTGCTTTAAAATCTTCTGCACCATTTTCAATTGCAAGCATCATAATATCATCCTCTGACATTTTAGCTGTTGCTTTATCAATTACAATAACACCTTTTTGTTCAAACATATAACTTACACATCCAGATGTTCCTAAATTTCCACCAGCTTTGTCAAATACATGTCTTACATCAGCTGCTGTTCTATTTTTATTATCAGTACTAGCTTCAACATAAACTGCAATACCATTTACTCCATAGCCTTCATAAACCATTTCTTCATAAACTTTATTACTTCCTTCTCCAGAAGCCTTCTTTATAGCATTATTAATAGTATCATTTGGCATATTATTTGCCTTACATTTTGCAATAACATCTTTTAATTTAGAATTACTAACTGGATCAGGACCACCAGATTTAACTGCTACTAAAATTTCTCTTCCTAATTTAGTAAATATTTTTCCTCTAGCTGCATCAGCCTTACCTTTTTTTGCTTGAATATTATGCCATTTTGAATGTCCTGACATCTTTAATCCCTCCTATATATAATATTAATCTATACTTCAATACTAAAATCAACATATTGACTCAAATAGTTTAGCATACTTCACACTTAATTTAAAGACCTTTAGAAGCATTTTGAGTAAATCTCCAAGAATCCTTGCACATATCTTCTAAATTCTTTTCAGCTCTCCATCCTAAAACTTCACTTGCCTTTTTTGGATCTGCATAACAAACTGCTATATCTCCAGCTCTTCTTTCTGTAATTACATATGGTATTTCAATTCCATTTGCATTTTCAAAAGCTTTAACAATATCAAGTACTGAATAACCATTACCAGTACCTAAATTAAATGTTTCTACACCTTTATTTTTATTAGCATATTCAATAGCTTTAATATGACCTTTAGCCAAATCAACAACATGAATATAATCTCTAACCCCTGTTCCATCATGTGTATCATAATCATTACCAAATACTCTTAATTTTTCAAGTCTACCATCAGCCACTTGATTAATATATGGCATTAAATTATTAGGAATTCCATTTGGAGACTCTCCAATAAGACCACTTTCATGTGCACCAATTGGATTAAAATATCTAAGTAATACAACAGACCAATCTTTATCAGCAAAAGCAATATCAGTCAAAATTCTCTCAATCATAACTTTTGTTTCACCATAAGGATTCGTAGCATGTGTAACTTCAGAATCTTCAGTGATTGGAACAACTTTTGGATTACCATACACTGTAGCAGATGATGAAAAAACAATTTTTTTAACTCCATGTTTCCTCATAACATCAACCAAAACTAATGTACTCTGTAAATTATTTTCATAATATTCAATTGGTTTTTCAACAGATTCACCAACTGCTTTCAATCCTGCAAAATGAATAACAGAATCTATTTCAGGATTTTCATCAAAAATTTTATTAATAGCATCTCTATTAACTAAATCCTCTTTATAAAATTTAACTTTTTTTCCTGTTATTTTCTCAATTCTATCAATTGAATCTTTCTTACTATTAACTAAATTATCAATAATAATAACATCTTCTTTAGCATTTAATAATTCTACAACAGTATGTGAACCAATAAATCCTGCCCCACCTGTAACTAATACTGACATATATTCTCCCTCCTCTAATCAACTATAACTATAGTAGCACATATATACTATTTATTCAATAAAAAAGGAATTCACTTTTATAAGTAAATTCCTTAAATTTAAGCGATCATTCTATAATACTCATTTTGAAGCTCATGTTTTTTTAATTCCATTAATTCTGTAAGCTTATTAATTTCTTTTTTCATCTTTTTAATCTGTTTATTATTTTTATCTTCAAAATCTTTTAAAATCGATTCATTATATTCTTTCAAAAATCTTTCAAATTTTCTTTTTCCTGCAAATGCTGCAATAAAGTTCCTTTTAAACTTACCCAAAAAAGAATTGTCGAAAATAACAATTTGATAAAAATTAATTTTAAAAATTTCATTAAATATTGGCTCAAGTTCCTCAAAATAATATTTTTGTTTTTTCTTAAATTCTTCAATCAAAATACCATGATTCAACAGCTTTTGCTTACAAGCATCAATCATATTTAAAATTCTAAGTCTTTCAAGCTCTCCATTTTCGTTATTTTTTAGTTTATCATTCCATTTTTTTAAATCTTCATTTAGTTGAAATTTCTGACAATTCTCTTCCTCAATAAACTTTAAAATATTATCAAACAACTTACTATATAAAATAACCAATTTATTAATTTCTTCCATATATAAATCAATTGAATTATCAATTACATTACCATATTTGTCATTACTTTGATTATAATAATTCAACTTCTTCTCGAAGAAATCTCTCATTTCATTATATTTATCTTCTCTTATTTTTTCAAACTTCTTTTTAATTTTTACATCACTAATCTTATCATTTGTTTTCTTCATAAATTACCTCTAATTTACAACTTTATATGATAATAACATAACAAAATAAATATTGCAAAACATTTTAACATATCATCTATCAATTTCTTCCATTAATTCATCAACATATTTTTCCGAATCCTTAGAAATTCTCTCACAATGACCATACCCCTTATCTATTTTTAATTTAGCATTTGGATATTTAACAGGAATAACCTTTTTAGCTTGTCCCAAATCATCATCTTTTTCACCATAAGAAAAAACGCATTTTTCTTGCAATTCTTTCGACATATTTGGCAAGTTAACAAAAGAGCAATCTTTAACAATATTTTTTACACTTTGTGCATCCATTGAAGCAAATTGATCAACCATTGCAACAGCCGCCTCGCTCCCATAAATTGCACTCATTTTTTTAATAGCTCTTTCTTTATTAAAAATAGCAACATTTCTAATTCTAAGCATTATTAATTTTAAAAGACAACCTCTTATTCTAGCATGCTCATAAAAACTAGGCCCTTCAAAAAATAAATGTTTAAAATCAATGTCATTATATTTTAACAAATCAAATAGTACTACACCACCAAGTGAAGCTCCATAAGCAAATTCAACCTTTTTTATATTTTCTTTTTTTAAATAATTATAAAGAATCTCCGCTTCATCCTTAGAACTAATATATGTTTTTTTACTCTCTTCACCATGTGCTGATAAATCAGGAATTATATAACGATATCCATCACCAATCCTACTAATAATATGTTTAATCATCGCCTCTGAAGACGCAAGCATCGGATGTAAAAAAATCATAACTTTTTCATTATTAATATTAAAATCATTAATTTTCATAAAAATCCCCTCCAAATAACTTATTTATCTTCTAATTTCTTTTCACTAGAAATGTTGCATTTTGACAACATACCTTCTTGCATTATTTTAGATTGCTCATTAATTTCACTAATAGTAGTTCTCTCCTCAGTTGCACTTACAGCAAAATCTATCACAGAATTCTTTACATTACTCTTTAAATTTTTTCTAGTTATATCCTCACTTAAAAGCTCAATTTTTTCTACAATATTTGCTTTTCTCTCAACAATTCTACTTAATAATAATTCTGCTTCTTTAGGATCACTACATTTACCATAAGCATATTCTACAAACAATTTTCTATACTGATCATCTGGAAACTGAGCCAATCTGCTAGCCCTATATTCTAAAACTTTAAGCTTCTCAACAGGAATATCTCCATTCATCATCTTTCTAAACAAAATTGAATAAATATTTTTATCTTGCTCATCAAAATCTCTACTAAATAAAATATCATTTTCATAATCTTCTTCAATATATGCAAAAGAATTTTCTTTATTAATTCCCCTCAGATTACCATTTTCATCAATAACAAAATTTGAAGCATAAGAATCATAATTACATAAAACATAATCAACTAAATATTCATTTAAAATTTGCTCAATCATTTCAGACGACAATTCACCATTACAATTCTCAAAATAATCTATAAATTTATTAGTAGCAAGATTATCAACATCGATTTTTTCTTGAATTACACCGAGATTATCATTAATATTACATACATTACATTTTACTGAAGCTTCAGGATTTATAATTTTTTGAATATTATAAGCAACTTCTTGTATATAAACTTTATCTATTTCTTTAGAAACCAGTGGCTTAAAATAATATCTCTCACCACTTTCTAGATTATCTATATAATATACTTTATTAATATTATTAACTCTTTCCATAGTATATTGGGGAGACAACTCTATTTTATTATTTTCTTTATTAGCATTTAAAGAAAGCTCTTCATGTATACATTTAAACTCTTTCCCAATATAATCATTACAATTTTTCTTAAACTTTAAAATATTAAAATATGCATCCATAAATTCAGGAGAATCACTATCTTTAGACCTAATTATACTAACACTCTTAACATATTCATCAACCATATTACACAAATCATCTAATGTCAAATCAGACTCTATTTTTGAATAATCCAACTCCTTAGCATGTATAACTTCACATTTTAAAGATTTAAATCTCTTTAAAATTATTTCTTCATTTACAATACTTTCTCCTTGATTTCTTGCAACTTCAAATAGCTTCTCCAAATCACTTACTTCAATATTATCAACTTGAAATGGCAAAAACAATATTTCCGGTTCCTCATCAGCTCCAATACCTGTTGGCAAAATATTAGTAAGCTCAACCCAAGGTACATTCTTAGTATCAATCATTAAAAGTAATCCTTTTTCATCACGTATCTTTTCTATACTTTTAACAAAGCCAAGTGCAGTCCAAACACTTTCACTCGTTGATATAAATGATGTATTCATAATACCATCACTCATTCCTCTAAAAACTTTTCTTTCTAAAGGTTTACTTCCATTTAAAAGATAATTTTTCAATATTGCAGAATACATATTAAATATTTTATTTATATTTTCTCTCAACGATTCAGAATCTCGAACAACCTGTTTATGAACATATTTCCCTCTAAGCTCTCTTTTACTAACATTTCTATTAAGCAAAACATTCATAATTGCAAAACTATTACCTTTATATTCACAAATTGCTTTATATTCTTCTTCACTCCATATTAAATCACTATTAAACATTTTTTCTCCAAACCTTAATATTTTGTATAATCCTCAGGTGCATCTTCATCAAAATGTTTCTTCTTACCATAATCAGCAGTTTCATCAATATGTGCAAAAATACTATCATTATATTTTCTATATCCACTATGTCCAGTGCAAACTGACAAAATCTTTTTATCCTGTACAAATTCCTTTAACTTTTGCAATGATTTTTTATTCAACTCAGGATTTTGTGTAAAAAAATCCCAAAATGGGTAACCACCATTTTTATTAATAGCCAAGCAATCACCAGTTATTAATATAGAATCATCAATTAAATAACACATATGTCCAAGTGTATGTCCAGGAATATGTATAGCCTCAATTTTGATATCACCAATATTTATAATTTCACCGTCACTTAGTAATTTATAATCATTTTTCAAACTAACACCGATTTTTAATTTTAAAAATCCCAATTTCTTCATTCTATACATTTTACCTGTTAAATATTGCTCTTCTTCATTACCAATATAAACTTGAGCATTTGAAAATATAGGATTCCCTTTTTTATCCATTCCACCAGCATGATCCACATCAACATGTGTCATAAAAACATTTTTAACATCATTTGGATTAATTCTAATTTTTTCAAATTCCAAATTAACATTTTTAAAATCCCTATGACCTGAATCAAAAGCAATTGTATTACCTGATTTTGTATAAAACCATATATTAACATCATCTTCTCTAATACAAGAAACACCATTATCAAAAATACCAGTATTAGATGGATTAACTGCCTTTGTTCCTTTCATAAAATACTTTTTAAAATATCTATCAAACAAATAAATAATCCCCATAACTTACTCCTTAAATTAATTTTGTAATAATTAAAACTAACTCAATAATAGACAAAATTGCAGTGCCCCCTAAAATAACATAAATCATTCTCATCTTCTTAATTAAACTATTAGGTTTTTTATTCAAGACATCTTTTTGATTTTCATTAAACCCAGCCATTTGATTTTTAAATTTAATCAACTCCTCAATAGTTTTTCTTTGATTATCCACAATTTGCTTAATTTGATTTTGAGCTTCTAACAAACTCTTACTAGTCTCTCCTGTTGCCTTAATTGAAGCCAAAATAGCTTGAATATAATCTTTATCCAATGCATCCAACGCACTATATACTTGCCCAAATTCCTTTATCAATTTAATTTGAGTATTATTCATACTACATAAATGATTTTGAACTTGAGAAGTCAGTTCATTAAGCTCCCAGCCACTTACCTTATGATCCATTCCAAAACCAGGCCCTCCTGGAATTCCTATAAAATCCTGATTATTTACTTTTTTTAAATCCAAATCAGTTATTGTTTGTTCTGAAAAATTTTTAATCTCATTAATTGAATTTTCAAAATTGTGCTTTTTTATAATTAATTCATCCATAATCTACTCCCAATAATTTATTCATCTTTTAAAGAATTTAACATTGAATCAATATCAGCCAAATTTTCATTAATATTATCATTAGCTTGACAATTATCACCAATATTATCAATTGCTGTCTTCATTTCCATAGCAGCTATCATATGTCTATCATATACTTCTTGAGCAACTTTATTCTTATGATATCCAAATCTCACTTCACTCACAGCTTGTACTTGACTTTGAAGATTTAAAATTTCATTTCCTTTTATTATTTGTAAATCAACATTTTCCATCTTTAAGCATTTTTCAACTTGAACTTGTATAAAATTAATTGCAATTGCACCTATTATACCTGCAATAATTGCTCCAAAAAATATCCCCAAAACATTTGCTAAACTCCCTATTAATGGTATTTGAATAGCAAAAATAGGTATTGTCATCAACCCTTTCTCTATTACATCACCTAGAACTAATGCCCCAATTCCGGTTAATCCTGCAATGATAATCTTACCAACTTCCATGAACAGTATACCAATAGGTTTATT
Source organism: Clostridiales bacterium (assembly GCA_013333035.2). Taxonomy (GTDB): domain Bacteria; phylum Bacillota; class Clostridia; order TANB77; family CAG-508; genus CAG-793. The sequence goes on from JABCPQ020000016.1 coordinate 19,228, forward strand.
TTTATTTTCCGGATTTCTAATATACTCAATAGCTTCTTTAAGAGAATTCCAACCTTTTTGTAAAATCATCCAAACTTTTTTAATTGTAGCAAAAATAGGTCCTATAATAGCCGTTGCAATAGTTGAAACAATTGCATTTCCAGCATTTATCAAATGTGTTTTCAATTTTCCTATAAAAGAATGAATTGCTTCTTTTAAACTTTCTAATAAAGTACTCAATGATTTTTTAACACTTTTAAACCACTTAACCAATTTTGCAATAATCTCTTTAATTAACTCTGCTAATAATTGCATAAAAACTGCTCTTAAAGCTTTACCAGTAACTTTAAATGCTTCTTCCTTCTGTGATTTTTTACCCAAAATCATTGATTTCTCTTCTGCACTATCTTTAATTTTTTTATATTCTTCACGAGCCTTAAAATCTTTTTCTCTTAATTTAGATTCATCATCAGAAGAAATATTAAAAATTTCTTTAGGCTTCTGCCCATTAGAGTTTGGATTATCCAACCAGTCACTTACTGATTTATCGCCTTTAGAGCGATTTAAACTAGCATTCATTTTATTTAAATTAACTTCACTATTTGCAAATTCCACCTGTTCTTTTTTAGACATATGCGCATTTGCTTCAGGATCTCTTATAATTTCTCCAGCTGAAATTGTATGATCTATATCGATATTATCACTTGATAATCCAGTAGGACGATTTTTATCAAAAATATTTCTCGCACCCCTAACCAAAGTATTTTCCTCTTTACCAGTCCTAGTAGTATGCGTAATAATATTTCCATTCAAATCTTTTTGAAAATTTTAATTCCAGTCATCATAACGTTCTTTATAATCAATATAACTATTATGAATAGCAATATTGCCTTTAACAAAATTTTCAGTTGTTTGAATATGAGCTTCATTACTTAAATCAAGAGTTAAATTTCTATTTTCTTTAATAAAATCTTCTCCAGCAACAATAGCTATTTGATTTAAAAATTGCTCCCAAACTGTATCTTTAATAATTTCTCCTAAATTATCAACACTTCCAATTTTCTTTTTTTCCTCAACTAAAAATTTTAACTCTGAAACTTCTTCATCAAGCCTATTCTGTAATTTCTCTTCTAATTCATCCAAATCAATTTCTTCATCAATATCCTCTATCACTCCAATATCCCCCTTATAACAATGTACATCATCATTATATCACCTCTATTTATCATTTTATATACAATTTTTAAAATTATAACAAATACAGTTTTTCTCCATCAATCATACAAAAATGGAGTAGGCAAAATTCCTACTCCATTTTTATTCACTCCTATTCCCAAACCGTATGCTGTGCATAAACTTCAATCAAATTCAATTTACTATTATCTCTAAAATCAAACTTCATAGAATAACTCTTCCAAAGCATATATGGAGCTGTTTGCATTTTGATAAAAAAATCTCCATTCCCATAATTTTCTCTATAAGTAATTGGTGAAATATTAAAAATCTTTTGCAATCCATCTCTTTCAAAATCATTATATGTTAATTTTGAAATATCCCTATTACAAATCTTCACATTTTCTAAAATATCAGGTTCTATTTTAATAGAAATGTATGTAATAATACAATCTTTTAACTTTGCCTTATTTTGATATTTAGGAGTTAAATCAACAAATCCATAAGATTTTCCATTCTTAATAATTTCACATTTCTCACCATATGAAAAAAGACTTTTTCTTTTATTTACAATAATATCATCCGCATTCTTTCCAACAAAAGTAAATCCTTTAGAAATCAATTCATTAGCAGATGTATCACCAACAAAGATACTGCAATTATCTATTTGCACAACCGGAACTTTTTCTGGCAATCCTGTAACCAGCATTACTGATACACAAGTAAATACCGACATAAGCAACATTCCTTTAACAGCATTAGAAGCAGCTGATAAATCACCATCTAAATTCTTAGCTTTAAACTTTGGAATTATCGCTCCCAAAAGCCATTTACCTAAAGTAATAACTAATCCTACAACAGCCAATGAAAAAAAGTTCACATTTAGCCAAAACAATATTTTATTATTCATAGAATACTTTCCATAAAAAACAAAATAACAAATTATATTTGATATTATCATACCAACTATATAAGCATTAATATCATTTAAAACCGATTTATCAGTAAAATCCTTATAATAATCAGTTCCCCTACCTTTAAGCGCATGTCCAAGTTTATAAACCCAATTAGGAACCTCTCTATTATCCTTTACCGCTAATAAAATCTGAATATAAACATACACTGTAAATATTAGTTCAGCAATCATTGCAATAAAGAATATTAATCCACAAATAAAGAAAAACATAAATTTCCTCCACTAAATCTTCTTATTAATATCACTCACATAAATAGAACCACTAATATTATCAAATATAAAATATTTATTTCTTATAACTCTAATAATTATATTTATTATAAATATAATATAAACAAGAAACGTAATAATATATAAACATAAAAACAATAATGAATCTGCTCCTTTATTAAATTGATTCATAAGATTCATCAATGCATAAGGAATAAACGAAAAATAAGTAACTAATAAAACGCCTCTAGCAATAACGCGTATATATTTTTTATCTTTAAAATCCAATTTAAACTTTAATAAAGCACTTCCTATAGTCTTTCCATTTATTAAAGGAATTAAACTAAAATAAATCAATGACATAATTACAAATGGAAATCTATTTCCTATTAGTCCATAAACAATATGTAAAATAAATGTATCAATAAATATTGCCAAACAAACACGTATTGCAGAAACCTTTTCACCTTCTTCAATAGATTTATCATCAATTTCTTCTCTAGATGGTAATAATCTCATAACAATGAACGCAAGAGCATAACCAATACATCCACCTGTTGTATTTTGAATAATATCATCAATATCACATAATCTATATGGACCAGGATAAATAAAATAAAGTCCTGACAATTGTGTTAATTCAAAAAACAAACTCAAAAGCACAGTAATCAAAACTGTTTTCTTAAAACTGCATTTAAAGTAATAACGTAAGTATACTCCAAAAGGAATTAGCATCAACACATTAAAAGCCGGCACATAAAAAGTCGAATCCTTTAAAGCTAAAATCCATGTCGCAGGTTTAGTAATAACAAATGGTGTTTTCTTTATAAAATCTGTAATAAATGAGAAAGGCACTAAATTAAGCATATCAGTATATTTTGTATGAACACTTTCCAATTTAGGTAATGGCAGAATTACCAAAAAATATATAGTCAATAAATATAAAATAAATGAATATACAATCAACGTACGTAATTTATTAACAGAACCATATTTTCTATAATTAAAAATCATATATGGTACTGTAAAAATAAATGCCAATATTGGAAAAACCAATACTGCCATTTTTATAGATATAAAATATCCCATTAAATTTCCTCCAAATGTTTATTTGTCATATAATATTTCTACAATAAATCAATATCTAGAAAAAAATTGTCTTATTATTTCCTCATCAGTTTTTTCATCATTTGAATTATCAAAAAAGAAAAAAGCATCACTTCCCCAACCTTTTTCCTTCATACTCCTTAATAATTTAGGTGAATTTTCAAATCTAATTTTAATTATGAAATCACCTCACACATTTATTTTGTTTTCACTCTATACTATACAGATTCAATACATATACTATTATAATCATAATTCAATATATATTTTATTTAATTAATAATTTCAATTCTTAAATTCCGCACTACACACTTCACATGAAACAAGTAAACACTAAGTATATCTAATGAAACTATCTATATATGAAAACATATCTATAAGCCATTAAAATAGTATAAGGTTATCACTAAAGTTTTTTTATAAACAAACTAAGAATTATCTATTCTTTGATGGTTTTGAAAAAAATAATAAATATACTCCAAATGCAAACTTAATTGCTGCATCAATATATGCAACTAACACTAATGATATATCAGTAAAAATATATGCTACAGCAATATTTATAGTGCAAATAATCCCCAAATATATCATCGATTTTCCATGCACAAAATAGTATAGAAAAAAATGCAAAGCTGTCGCCATTAATGCACCCAACCAAATTAATCGCCAATTTTCAGTTGCAAAAAAAGGCCCTCCTAAAAAAAACATTAACACGAATAATAAAATAATCGCATATAGAGAAACTTTATCTTGAAATTTACTCGACGATCCATTAGATAGTTTACTCAACACTTTTTTATTCATATTTATTGAAAAAAAACTGATAACATAGCCAATGCAAAATACTTGCATATTAATTATTTGTTTTCCTCCTATTAAAACTGCCAATGAAATAATCATCGCTACTACAATTAACCATAAACCACAGGCTCTCTTATAATTAAATTCTAATTTTTCATCTTTATTATAATTTAAAAAAAACATAATTACCTCCATACAACTTTTAATTTCTCTTTACTTAAAAATAAAACATATTCTATAATTCCATAAACTATTTAACAAATGATATCCCTTATATAATTCGTTCATTGCATAATCAATATCTATGATGCAAAACTTAAATATACGATTCATAAAGCAACGCCTAATAAATCACAATATTCTTCTACTTTATCTACATATGTAGCTTTATAATAACCCCTTATTCCACCACAATATTTTAAACACAATTTATACAGAATTATCTCCTCTCAACATCAAATTTAGACAAAAGTGTTACACATTCCACATGAAACGAGTAAACACTGAGTACTCCAGCAGTCCTGTCTGTATGTGGAAACATATCCACTAAACTATTTAAAGACAGCATAAGATATCGTTAAAAGATATTACATCGACAAACTGTGATTTGTTTATTTTAGATACTCCTCTATTTTGTATCTATACTCATCCAGAAGTTGTCTTGAATAGGTTTTTTCATTTGTTGAATCTCTGACTTCTTTCCATAAAATAGCAGCAACTTTTAACTTATTAGAATAAAAGTCGCTAAATTCGTCCGAGCAAAAGTCCTTTAGGAATTGATTCCATTGACAAACTGAATGATCATA
>JABCPQ020000017.1 GCA_013333035.2 Clostridiales bacterium
ATGACCATCTAATATTGGTAATATTACATGATAATTACTTTTTAATATTTCTGACACTTCTTCATAATTCCACCATGATAATCCACCACCATGTAATAATATAATAATATCTTTATTAGATTTCCCATATTCTTTAACTATCATAAAATCACCCCTTAGTTAAATTATAACATACAAAAAGCAGACTTTTTACATTCACTTAGATATTCTTGAAATCTAGTACTCATAAAATACTCTATTTCCCAATCACTTATCATTACTATTTATTTACCATCATATTATAACATAAAAGATGCAATTTTTTCATTTACTCCCAAATTTATTAATTTTTTTATCCACATGTTTCATTCTTTAAAGTATTAATATAGTCTTTTATCATTTGATTCTTATCTGTTTATTGAAATATTTTTGAATCTACCTCTTCAAACTTATTTTTAGTTTCCTCATAATCTTTAGTCAAAACATCATATTCTTTTTTATATTTTTATTGAATATGCGTTCCCATTTTAACAAAACATTTGTAGCGCCTAATTTAAAATGATTTACTGTTTACATTGCTGATAAAATTTGAATATTTAGACATAAAAATGAACTCTCCTTGTTAAACTATATATTTTTGTATAACATTTTGGGTTCACTTCAGCAAAATTAACAAGAAAACTGTAGGAAAATTATTCCTACAGTTCTTTTTTATTATAACTTAATTAAAAATACAAAACCAATATCGCTCTTCTCTATCCTATATTCAATATCGTAATTTGATAAAATTCTACTAACAATATATAATCCCATACCATTACTGTTTTTCTTATTCAAATCAAACTTCATCTCAAATAAATTATCAATATTAATTTCACTATCACAGGAATTTTCAAGATAAAACCATCCATCCCTACTTCCTACATTAATAACACCACCATTATCAGAATAATTAACAGCATTATTAATTAAATTAGATAAAACAATATTTAATCCACTCTTTCCAATATATAATTCTTCACAATCCAAATTATTAGAAAATTTAATATTCTTATTCTTAATTAAAACACTATATTGATCCATAATCTCATTTAAAACTATACCAATATTAATATTTTCCTGGTCATCTTTTAAATTTTCAAGCTTTGAAATAAGAAGTATTTGAGAAATATTATGACTCAATTTATCAACAATACCAATACATTCACCAATATAAAAATCCCTATCCTTATATTTTCCAATATTATATTGCATATTCTCCAATATAATTTTTAAACTAGCTAAAGGTGTCTTCAATTCATGAGAAGCTCCCCTAAAAAAATCATATTTCAATCTCTCTAATTTTATAATTTCTTCCTTCTTCATCAATTTAGCATAAACAATTGAAATACCGATAGATAATATAAAAGAAATAATCAATGAATATGGCAAAAATTTAAAACTTAATTTCTTAGCTTCTTTATTAATATCAGTTGTCGAAACAAATTGGATTGAAACCTTTTCCCCAGTATTTAATTCAATAACCCTATCTTCAATAATCAATGAATTACTAGAACTATTCAAATCTATTTTAGTATTTTTTATAGGCAAACTATTATTATCATTATCATTCTTTATAAAAACACCAATATCACTATTTTTCGAATAAAAATCTAAAGTCTCTTCAATAAACTTAATATCTCTCCCATTCAAGTTCCTTGCAATTTCATCAGATTTCTCAACAATATGACTCTTTCTAGAATCTATATAAATCCTTGGAAATAATAAAAATATCATTAAATGAATAAATACAATTAAAATAATTAATATACTAAATATTTGTAAAAATACTTTTGGAAATACCTTCAATCTCTTCATCTTCTCTCCAACTTATAGCCAACATTTCTTACTGTAACAATACAATCCAATCCAAACTTCTTCCTTAATTCCTTAATATAAACATCAATTACTCTATCATAAGGAACTTCATCAGTATCCTTCCATATATTATCAATTATTTGTGCTCTTGTTAATACATGCCCCTCATTCATAAGCAAAAACTTCAAAATTTCAATCTCTTTCGCATTAACATCAATTTCTTGATTATTATATTTAGCACTATATGCTGTAAAATTCACTTCCAAGCCATTATATTTAAAAATATCAACATCACCATAATATCTTTTAATCAATGATTCAATTCTAACTTTCAATACTGATAAAGATAATTGCTTTTCAATATATCCATCAGCCAAATTTGTAAAAGCCTTTAATTTGTATTCTTCATCACTAAAAGCAGTAAGCATTAACACAGGAACTTCACTAGTTTTTCTAATCTCTTTTAAAACATCTAAACCATTCACAAACGGAAGATTTATATCTAAAATAACTAATTTAAAATCCTTTTCTTTAAATTTAGCAAGTGCATCCATTCCATCTTTTGCACCAACCATTATATACCCAAATTCTGATAAATACTCTATAATACCTTCTCTTATATCTTTATCATCTTCAACAATAAGTATATTCATAAAATCTCCATAATATAAATTACAAATATTATAATTGATTTACTCATCAAAATCAATTTTCATCACTTAATAGCTCTTTAGGTTCTTTTCTTAAAATATTTATAGAAGCAATTAATAAAGAAATACATAAAACAACTAACATAAATATAACAGCATATACAAATAATTTTCCATTTACATTAACATCAAGACTTGTCAATGTCTTATTAAATCCATCAACTTCGGCTCCACCGCCCATTCCTATTGATGAAGACTCTTTCATCATTTGCTTTGTTATACCACTAGTAACATTTTTTAAAATATTATTACCAACAGCCTTTCCAATTCCACCAGCTAAGAAATAAGAACCTATAAAAGCAGGAATCGTAATAAATACTAATTCAAATAAAAATTGTGTCAAAATTTTTACCTTAGAAATTCCCACTGCTAACAATATAGCAATTTCTCTCCTTCTAGCATTCATCCATAAGAATAACAATAATGCTACAATTACACCAGCAAATACCAATGAACCAATAAACAATTGATCCGCAATTCCATATATTCCAGAAATAGACTTTTGTAATGCTGGGAAATTTAATGAACTTTTAATCAAATTATATTTCTGCCAATTAATATCCAATTTTTTAATATCTCTTAAAACTTGATCAATATTCTTGTCACCTTTTACAAAAAATGAAGCATCTTGATAAACTGCAGTATCTTCTGTATAACCATATAATCTAACAGCAGTATCAATATCACTAACCAATGTATTTTCATAAAGTTCTTGTGAATATGTTACATTACTCTTATTATGCCCGTCAAATAATCCCAATATTTCAACTTCAATTGTTTCATTAGCACCTTTTTCATTATCAGCATCATAAATATTAGATTTTAATTTAATCTTGTCGCCAACTTTTAAGTTATTCTTTTCAGCTAAATCCTTATGCATTAAAATTTTATTTTTATCACCGTTTTTAATATGTCTTCCTGAAACTAATTTATATGCACCAGAAACAAATTTAGTTTCTTTTTCAGAATTATTAACACCAGTCATCATAACAGACCTTTTAAATTTCTTCGCTCTATCAGGGGATAAATTTGAAAGAGTCCTTGATGTTTCAATAATATCATAATTATCTAAATCAGCAACAATATTAATTCTTTTTACATAATCAACAATATCTTTCGAAGCAGCAATTTTTTTAATATCAATTCCTCTAACATTTCCGCTTCCTCTAGGAGTACCTTGATTAACCCTCCTATTTATTTCAATCATAAAACTATTTGTAATACTCGAATACGTTTCTTTAGCAGCCTTATCAGTAGCATCTTTAATAGATAAACTAACTAAACTAAGTGCAGTCATTACTAATACAACAAAAAGTATTATCAAAGACTTCAATTTCTTTCTTGTAACATATGCAAATGCTCTTTTAATCATTTTACTGCCTCCTTAACTTCATTTAACTTCTTATTTTTTAACTCTAAAATCATATCAGCTTCATTCGCAACATCTTTACTATGTGTTACAACAATCACACATTTATTTCTCTTTTTTGCAAGATTCTTCAATATCTCAATAATTTCAGTAGCAGTAACAGGATCCAAATTTCCAGTAGGTTCATCAGCCAAAATAACAGGTGCTTCAGAAACTAATGCTCTCGCAATTGCAACTCTTTGTTGTTGTCCACCAGATAACTTCATAACATTCCTATTAATTTGACTTTCTTCCAAACCAAGTTCTAATAAAATATCAGCATTAGCCTTACTATTAACAAGCCTAATGTTCTCTAATGGTGTCAAATAATCAATTAAATTATAATTTTGGAAAACAAGAGAAATACAATATCTTCTATAATTTGTATAACCTATATCCTTTATATTATCATCATCAAATATAATTTCCCCCACATCAGGTTCATCAAGTCCTGCAAGCAATGATAATAGCGTTGATTTACCAGCACCTGACTTTCCCATAATTGCATAAAATTTTCCAAGTTCAAAATCTTTACTAATAAGTGATAAAACTTTTTCACCTGAACTACTATAACTAAATGTTACATCTTTCATTTTTAAAATACTCATAAAATCCTCCTAACTCATCTTAGATAAAATCTCTTTAGGCTTCTTAACCAAAAAAGCCATAGATCCAAATATTATTGATAAAACAATAATTCCAATTAAAATACCATAACTAATCAAAAATTTATCCCAACTAATTACATTTGATACTAAATTAGTAAATATTTTACTACCAACTTGATTTATAATAACATTCCCTAGTGCAAATGAAATCATCATACTAGGAATCGTAATTATTAACAATTCAACTATAAATTGCATTATAATTTTAAATTTACTAATTCCAATTGATAATAAAACACCTATTTCAAAAACTCTTTCACGAATCCATAAAATTAATATTAATGAAAGTACTACAAGTCCTCCAACAATAATTAAAATAGACATAATCATAACAATATATTTAACACTACTAACTGTCTCTCTAACTTCATCAAAGTTATTATTATCTGTTCCAATTTTATAATTTTCCCATTCTAGATTGATTTTCTTAATTTCATTAATTACATCATTCATCTTTTCAGGACTAGTTAAATATATATATAATTTTGTAGCAACCTTTTTATTATTATCTAGATTCTTCAAAACTTTTTGACTATAGTCATAATTCATAAAAATCATATTTTCACTAAAATCCGAAGATAATCCATTAAATTTCTCCTGTTTCTTTCCAGTAAACAATCCTACGATTTCAAACTCTTCTTCATTTTTTTCAAGCATTAATTTAATCTTATCACCGATTTTTAATCCATTATTTACAGCTAAATCTTCATGAATAATAACCTTATTAGTATCTCCATTTTCAATATTCCTACCACTTTTAATACTAAAAACTCCACTACTAAACAAATTATTTTTCTTCATATTATTAAAAGCACATATTGAAACAAGATTTTTCAAATCTTCAGGAACATCATCCCTTGAGACTCCTTGCTCACTCTCAACAACTTTATAATTAACTAATTTGCCAACACCATCATATTGAAAATATTTTTCATCAATCCCTTTAATATTATTAATACTCTTGAATTGATCAATATTAAAATTTTGCTCACTATTAAGCATTATAGATATTGCAGAATTAGATAATTTATATAAGTCTTTTTCAACCGAATTATTCAAACCCATAATACTTAAACAAGAATATAAACTAGAAAGTATCAATACTAATACAATAAAAATAATAAACGTTCTATTCTTTTTTCTTGTAATATAAGCAATTGCATTTTTAAATATCACAACGTTTTCTCCTTTCTCATTTTTTATCAGTTTATATTCTATTTATGAAATGTATATGAAACAAAAAAATCACCAGTAATAAAAATTACTGATGATACTTAAATTATTTTCTTAAACCTAATTTTGCAACGATTTCTCTATATCTAGCAACATCTTTCTTTACTAAATAATTTAATAAATTCTTTCTGTTACCAACCATTTTTAATAATCCTCTTCTTGAATGATTATCTTTAGGATTTTTCTTTAAATGTTCTGTTAATTCTGTAATTCTTTCTGTTAATAAAGCGATTTGAACTTCTGGAGAACCAGTATCTTTCTCATCTCTCTTATAAGTAGAAATAATTTCTTGTTTTGTTTCTTTACTAATCATTTTTAGCACACCTTTCATTTTATATTATTCAATAACCTAGTCAAAGTGGTGTAATAATCCTTAAACCAAGTTATAGAACTTTAAATATAATACCATATATATCAACATTTTTCAAGTATTAAAATACATCTTTAACAACATCACCAATAATCTTATTAATATCAATCATCATTTGATTAATTTGAACTTGTAAATCAAAATATTCTTTAATATCTTTATTCGCAATCAATGTATTATATAGTTTAGCTAACTTAACTCTTTTATCTTCTTGATTAACTTCTTCATGATTTTGTTGTTTTATTTCCATCAATTGAACTTCAACTTTTAATTTATCAAATTCTTCAACTAAATCTTTTTTTTCAGGATCAGAATAAATCATATCTTTTGCATTTTTTAATTTTTTAAATACATCAGATTCCCTAATCTCTCTAGCTAAATTATTTGCTGTATCATAAATATTCATATATACTTCCTTTCACATTATGCATAAGCATTTCTTTTTCTAAACGCCAATAAATTCCCAAGTTCTTTTTGAATTGTTTTAACTTTTCCAGTTTTATTAGCACTTAATTGAAGCTCCATAGCAGCTTCTTTTTCTTGAACAGTTTTACCTATAGCTAATTGATAAACATAGTATGTATTATCAGTAATCTTAGCCCAATTATAATTTTCCTTAACCTTTTTAATTGCATTTTGCGATATACTAGCACAAAGCTTTGGATCAAATAATAACGCTAAAACTGAATCAGCAATCGAATTTGCATTACCTGCATAAGATTTCATACCAGTAACACCATGTTCAACTATTTCATTAAGTCCACCAACATCAGATACAATTGTTGGCGTTCCAGATAACATTGATTCAATAGCAACAATTCCAAATGGTTCATAAGTACTAGGAAACACTGCAACATCAGCACATTTATACATTTTTTGCATTTTTTTAGAATCACAATAACCAGCAAAATATACTTTATTGTCAATTCCCAAATATTTAACTTGTTCTCTCAATTCATCAATCATTCCACCCCTACCACAAATAATAAGTTTAGAATCATGATATCTATCAAGTATTTTAGGCATTGCAGCAATTAAATTTTGTATTCCCTTTTCATATACTAATCTACCAACATATAAAATAATTTTCTCATTATCCATTGCATATTGTCTTCTAAAATCATAATCAACATTAACATTTGAAAACAACTGCAAATTAACACCATTTGGAATAACATTTATTTTATCATAAGGTAAGCCAAACAACCTTTGAACTTCATTTTTCATATAATTACTATTAACAATAACTTCAGAAGATTCATAAGTAAGCATCCATTCAGAATCATTAATATATCTCTGTGTTTCATCATGAATTCCACTATTTCTACCACTTTCAGTTGCATGAATTGTAGAAATTAATGGAATATTGTAAGACTCTTTTATTGATTTTGCACTATATGCAACAAGCCAATCATGTGCATGAATTACATCAAATTTACCATTTTTATTAATAATTTCATTTGCCTTTGTAATTATATTAAAATTTAATTGCATAATCCAGTCAATAAAATTATTAGGCCTAATCATATAATTGTCAACTCTATATACTTCAACACCTTTATCATTTTCATAATACTTTACATTATCACCATCTTTGTATGTAACAACAGTAACTTCATTTCCCTCTTTAACCATTTTATGAGATAAATCATAAACAACTTTTGAAATACCACCAACAACTCTTGGTGGATATTCCCATGTTAACATCAAAATTTTCATTTGTATATGTCCCCCATACATCTCTTACTAACAATATTTTATATATAGAAAATTTAAAAGTAAAGCACTAAAGTATAAAATATTACATTTTTTCGAAGTTTTTTATTAATTATTGAATTAAAAGATTTTTTGATATAATATATTGCATATATAGGAGGATATTATGGCAATCAATTCAAAAGATAAAAATTTAAACAAAAATAATCTAAAAAATACTAAATCAATAATTCAAAAGTTAGAAACAAAAAAACCTAAAAAAACTATGCAAATTACCCCTTTAGAAGATGCATCAATTAAAAAGCTTTTTAAAACAATAGAAAATAAAAAAACAACTCCAATTATATTAGAATATTATGATTTGCCATATAGATATAATAAAACAACAGTTAAATTTCTAGCGCAAAATCCTCATACATTATTCGTATATTGGGAAATATCAGATGAAGATAAAAATAATTTAATCAAAAAATATGGTAATGACTTTTTTAAAACCACAATTCCTCTTCTTGTATTAACAGATTTAAAAAACAATAAAACTTACGAAATACAAATAGACGATTTTACAAACAATTGGTACATACATGTTAACGAATCACATCTACAATACCAAATTACTCTTGCAAGAAAATTCAAAGAAGTTAAACCACAATTACCACTTCCTCTTCCAATTCAAAACTATATTTCAATTGTTAAATCAAATGTCTTAGAAACACCAAATGACCATATACTATTTTTCAAGCCGAATGAAAAATTAGAATTCAAAAATATTTTAACAAATAGAATTACATCAAAAAGAATTACTAACAACGATAATAAACAAATTAAAGCAATTTATAAAAATTACAATGAATTATTAAATAATAAAACAGCTGAATTCGATTTTAACAATCCATCATCAGCATACTAATTATCAATAGGTTTTCTTCTTTAGAAAGCCTAAATTTTTTATAAGGAACTAAAACAATGTCAAAAACAACAAAAGGTTATGTAAGCTTCGTATTACACGCACATTTGCCATTCATACATCACCCTGAAAATGAAAATTACCTTGAAGAACAATGGTTATTTGAAGCAATATCAGAAACATACATACCACTATTAAAAAAATTTTCAAAAATTAGTAGATGAAAAAGTAAATTTTAGATTTACAATGTCTTTAACACCACCATTGTTAAACATGTTAGACAATAAATTACTACAAGAGCGTTATATTAAATATTTAAAAAAACATATAGAACTTTCAAAAAAAGAAATTGAAAGAACAAAATTTGATGAAAGAATTAATACCCTATCAAAATATTATTACAATAGATATTCAGATGATTTAGAATTCTTCCAAGATTATTGTAATTGTAATATTATAAATGAATTTAAAAAATTTAATGACTTAGGCGTTTTAGAAATAATTGGTTGTGGTGCAACACATGGCTACTTCCCCATTTTATATGTTAATGAAACAACTATTAGAGCGCAAATAGCCCTTGGAGTACAAACATATTATAAATATTTCACAAAACCACTAAAAGGTTTTTGGCTACCAGAATGTGGATATGTACCAGAATCAGATAAATATTTAAAGGAATTTGGAATTCAATACATTATTGTAGAAACACATGGAATTTTATATGCAGACCCTACACCATTATATGGAACTTATGCTCCAATAATATCACCACAAGGAATTATAGCCTTTGGAAGAGACATAGAATCATCTCGTCAAGTATGGAGTTCAATAAATGGTTACCCTGGAGATTATAATTATAGAGAATTCTATAGAGATATTGGATATGAAGCACCTTATGAATACATTAAACCATACATAACACATGACGGAATACGTGTACCAACTGGAATCAAATACCATAGAATTACAGGAAAAACAGATAATAAAGATATTTATAATTTACAATGGGCACAAGATTCTATAAATAATCAAGCAGGCCATTTCTTTGATTGTAGAACAAAACAAATTGAAGAACTATCAAAAAACACATTAAATCCACCAATAATACTATGCCCCTATGATGCAGAATTATATGGACACTGGTGGTATGAAGGTCCTCAATGGTTATACATATTAGCCAAAAAGATATATTACGATAATTGTAATTTTGAATTAATAACTCCAAGCGAATATATTGATAAATACCCTACAATGCAAATTTCAAATATTTGTCGTTCAAGCTGGGGTGCAAATGGATATAGTTATGTATGGCTAAACCAATCAAATGATTATATACACAAACATTTGCATATAGCAGGAGACAAAATGTGTGAATTAGCTTCAAAATTTCCAAATGAGCCCAAGAAATCAATAAATAGAAGAATTCTAAACCAATGTGCCAGAGAACTAGTACTTGCACAAAGTAGTGATTGGTTATTTATCATAACAAATGGAACAATGGTTGAATACGCTAAAAAAAGGATTAAAGACCACATTGGTAGATTCAATAAACTATCAAATTGGCTATTAACAAATCAAAAATTAACCAAAGATGATTTTAAATTCTTAAAATTCATAGAAAAAATAGACTGTATTTTTCCAGAAATAAATTATGAACTATATAAAAAGACCTAAATGACAAGCATTAGGTCTTTTTATTTACATATTTTTTGATAATTCATAAACAATCTTAGCACAATTTTTAGATGCTAACTTTAAAAACTCATTAAAATCTATATGATTATTACCATTAGGCTTATCAGAAATAGATCTAATAATACAAAATGGTTTATTGGACATATAACAAACTTGAGCAACTGCTGCACCTTCCATTTCAACACAATCTGCTCCAAACTCAGATACTATATTATCTTTCACTTTAACATCTAAAATAAACTGATCACCAGAAGCTACAACTCCACTCTTCAATTTTATATTAGCAATATTAAGATTAATCAATTTGTTAACAAATACCTCATTACAAATAAAATACTTCCCAACATCAGGAATAAATCCTCTTTCTCTTCCAAACGCTGTCACATCAAAATCATGTTGTACGACTTTACTAGCAACTATCACATCACCAATATCCAGTTCATCATTAATACTTCCAGCACTACCTACATTTAAAATAAAATCAATATCAAAATTATCTATCAAAATTTGAGTCGTTCTAGCCGCATTAACTTTACCAACACCGGATTTAACCAAAACAATATTTACATTATTAATAATACCCAAAACAAATTCTAAATCATAAATTTTTTTAATATTTATTTTTTCAAGAACATCAATAATAGCTTTATATTCCTCATTTTCTGCAACAATTATTCCAAAATTATTCATAACATTCCAATCCTATTAATTTTGTTCTGGTGCCTGACGATCATCCTTATTTTGATTTCTATCAACAGGTCTTCTTATTATTCCCTCATATTCATCAATTAAATCTTTAGCATCTTTTTGTTTTGAATCAATAACATTAGCTTTAGCTAGTTTAACAATATTATTAAATTCATCCATATTACCATTAAGTTCATGATACAATCTTCTAGATACTTCTGGATCTAATACTCCATTTTTTAAATATATTTCAGAATCAGTTGCAATTAAATCAGACTTCATTAAATGATTACTTCTATCTTCACAACTATTAACCATTCTATTATCTTCTTCAATTTCATCTCTTGTTACATAATATCTATCAAGCAATTTCATCATTTTATCATTATTATAAGATCTAGAATTTGCAATAACTGCGCCTATTGGATTTTTAGATAACATATTTCTATTATAAGTTATTTCAAATTTACCAAATTGATTTATATTAACGGATAAGCCTTCATCAATATTTAGCATACCAGAAATATATATACCAGTTTGTGAAACATTCTCTCTTATAACTCCATCTCTATCCATAACATTAGTCTTATATTGTGTATTTGGGAACTGTTTTAATTGAATTGGTGTCAATTCACCTCTTTCATTAGAACCATATGCAACAACTCTATTATTAAGATCTTTTGCAAACAAAATCTTATCATAGTTCCCACCAAGCATAGAATTTAATGAATCATGGTGTGTTAAAGCTTCATTACCTTTAAATTCTCCAAGTAAATTTGATTTATTAATATTATCAATTTTTAATTTTGCATCTTGTATATCTTTTACATTATATTCTGTAATATCAATATCATTAGAATTAACATTTATACTATTTGCAATTGCATCAATTCTTGCTTTATCATATTTATTATTAGTAATTTCTCTAGCTGATATTTCTTTGTTACTTTCAAATTTATCTAAAAATTGATTAACTGCTTCAGGATTTTTAGAATATTCGCTACCTAAACCTTTTGTAGAAAAAATAGGAATACCGTATTTAGAAGAATCAGTAAGAATATATTTAGCATCACCACCATAATAACTCTTTCTGTCATTACCATCCCTATCTCTTTCAACCACTTCATAAATAACTTTACCATCAACTTTAGCCATAGAAATATCTACTAGATCAACTCCCTCTCTAATAAATCTTTCTTTATTTTCAGTATAAATCTCTCTAATCTTACCAATAAGCAACTTTTCAACTTCAGAATTATTTATTTCATTTAATCTTTCATTATTTTCCATATCAAGCTCCTATATTATTGACCACCCTCATAAGGACGATTTTTTAGTCTCAAATATCCTAATTCTTCCCAATAATTATATGCTAAATTCAATCTAAATAATAGTTTTGGTTTTGGGCCAGCTCTATTTTTATCAATAACACATGCATAATAACGAACATCAGGATTTTTAAACCTTTGTAAATCAAATGCTTTTTCATCAGTTTCATTTATTGAATATTGGTATTCATCAAAATTTTCACTTCTAATTTGTTTAAACAAACAAAGTGTATCAAGAACTTCTTTAACAGTTCTACTAACAGCCATATCATTAACACTTAAGTTAATAGGATCAGTTTGAGTCTCAGCAAGCTGTAAAGTAGTTCCAATGTATATATTAAAATTTTGAGCAATATTTGACAAAATAGTTGCAGTCTTCTTTAACTCTTCACCATTTCCAATATTATTAATATCTGTTTTCATTGTATCATAAAATACATATCCAACATTTTCTTTATAATAGTAATTCATTATAACTTTTTTTAATTCATCATTTGTATGATCAGTAATATTAATAAAATGAATTGAATTATACAAATTATCATTATACCAATTAGTAACATTAATAACTCTGTTAAACTCTGTAGAAACTCTCTTCAATCTCTCAGCAAAATCACGAGAGCTCTCTCCGTCATTTCTTTGTACATATCCATCTTTATCAACTTGAACAGATTTAGGATCATCAGGTCTAAACTTCAAATCTAATAATTGATTTTCAGAAACTCTAACTCTTTGACCATGAATCTTTTGAATATCAGGACTATTAATTATAGTTGTAATTAAGCAAAGTTTCATCTTTTCTTCAGACATCTCATTAGAAATTATCAAAACTTTCTTTTTATGTACAATAGCAATATATGCAGCTAAATATGTAGTATATCTACTTTTACCACAGTTAGAAGGCATTGCAAATGAAGAAGTTTCTCCCCTTCTAATACCTTTAAAAACTGTCGATAATATTTTAAATGGTATTGAAAGACCACTATTTAATGTACCCTCACCATCAATCAAGAAATCAGTTAATCCTTTATTAAGTACAGATCTCTTAAATTTTTCTGTATCTAAGATTTGTTGAATAGCAGCTTTTACATCATCAACACTCATCTTATCATATAATTCATAATCCAAAATTTCGACAATTTTAGCTTGTATATTTTTTTCCGGTGTTTCCAAATAAACTTTTCTTAATTGAAATAACTTACTTAATTCAATATAAACTTTCTCAATATCTAACTTTGAATTTTCGAACTCTGTTCTAACATCAATCTTTAATTGATACAATTGAGGAGATTCTTTAGCAAAATTAAATCTCTCCTTTGCCGGAATTGGAGCATACTTCTCACCATCTGTAAACAATACTTTTTTATATAAATCCAAATACTCTTCATTTGCAAAAAAACAATCTTCATATTTAAAATTATATACCGAAATCGCTCTTACTTGATTTAATAATAATCCAACAAATTCTCTTTCAAGTGTTGTATCACCTAATTTTCCTGTAAATGTAACAGTATCTTCTTCCTTTTTAGAAAAAGATTGTTCATCTGCAATCTGTGCAAGAGTCTTTTCCTCATCTTGATTTGCAAGTGTAATCGCTGCTAAAATTTCCTCATTCTTTTTCTTAGATTTATCAATACCTTCAGCCATAATCATAACCTCTCCCATAATCTATAAATATTATATGAATTTATAGCATTGATGTCAATTAATTATTTAGTTAAACTCTTTATAATATTAATCTTTGAATTACTAAAATTATTTCTATCAATTAATCCATAATCATTTAAATATCCATTATCCCACCAAATAGTTTTAATACCATATTTAGCAGCAATTGATACATAACCACCAGCATGATTAACACGAAAATCATCATCATATTCAGATGCCTTTGTTCCAAATTCACCTATAATAACAGGAGCATTTATAGAATTTTTAAAATTAACTACTCTTTGCATTGATCTATCAAGATATTTTCCAACCTTTGGACTATATTTATGAACAGTTACAATAATTCTATCATCAACAACATCTTTTGGTAATTTAAAAGCACCAGTTGCATTTGGCAACTCAGAATCCAATAAAGTTGGAACCATCAAAATTCTTTGTCCATTATATCCACCTGTACTTCTAACAACATTCACAAATAATTGATTTAATTCATTCAATTGTTCAGCTGCAACATCACCATATTTCCAAGTATCATAAGCATTATCAATTTCATTATATGATTCAAAAATAAGTCGTCCATCAATATCTGAAAAATAATCTGCAATTTGTTTCCACATAGTTTTTGCTCTATTTTTAATCACTTTAAATTCAACATCATTAGTACCAGCATAAATCGATTTTTCATGATGAGTATTTATAATAACATTTAAACCAGAATCCAAAGCATATTGAACAACTTCTCTAACTCTTTCCATCCACTCTTTTTTTATTACAATAGTACCATCAGAATTCATCTCAGAATGAACATCCCATGTAACAGGAATTCTCACAGTATCAAATCCAACAGATTTAACATATTCAAACAATTCCTTCGTAACTTTAGGATTTTTCCAATATGTTTCTAAAAACATTCTAGAATCACCATTTGGAACGCCATAATAAGGTTCCAAAGTATTTCCTAAATTCCAACCAATTTTCATTTTATCAACAAACTCTTTAGCACCAATAACATGTTTCTTATCTTCACCATTATCAGGTATTTTTTCATCATCAATTACTTTATCATCTGGCAAATCTATAGGATTCAATCTTAATCCAAACTTCCCAGCTATATCTAACTTTTGATATATTCTAAATGTACCTTTTTTATTAATTGAATACATACTTAATCTAAAAAAACTTGTATTATTATCAACAATAAAAATATCTCCATTTTTTAGTTCTGTACTTTTAATATATCTATTTTCTCTATCAAACTCAGTAATTGAAATACAATATTCATTATCAACAATTTCAACATTATATTTTTTATGAGAAAATTTTAAATTTTTATTAATTCTAATACCTGGACTAAATCTAACCGCAAGTCCATTCTTAGGTTTATATACACCACTTTCCCAAACATTCAAATCACTTAAATTCAAATTTTCTACAAATTCATATTCAGTAGCATATACACTACTACACACATTTAGTAAAACAATTGTTAATACTAAAAAAAACATTAAAAATAACTTTTTCATAAATCCTCCAAATTTTTATAAACTACTCACAATTCTACCATTTTCTAGTATCTATGTCAACTTTCATTAATTTAATAATTACCACTCAATCATTATTTTAAGCCATTTCCTATGGACATTTATGTAAATATGTGCTATACTAAACTGAGCGCTAAAAAATAGGAGGTTTTATGTTACGCCAACATGAAGGGTTATATGAATCAATAATATATCAAGAAGATCCATTAATCCCATACAACAAATCTTTACAAAAACATAAAGAATTAAGAGAAAATCAAGAATATATAAATAAAGGAATATCATTAACAATAAACTTTTTAGAATCATTTCAACAATTATATCCAAATATACCTGTTAGAGATATACCTTTTAGAGTTAAATCATTATCAAGTATTGACAATAAAATAAAAAACTTGATTCTTGAACGTCTATCAAAATTAGCTCTTTTAAATGCTGAAACTCCAGAAAAATTTATATATTATATCAAAAGTAAAAATAAACAATTAGAAGAATCAAATAAAGAAAAAATAAATATTGATTATAGAGAATTTTATCATTTCATAAGAGAAAGAATTGATGAATCAACAAGTAGTATTTCAAAAAAAGTAAGCTGTTATAAACAATTAGACATTTTAGAAAAAAACTATATATCAAGCCAAAATCAATATCATGATATTGTAGCAACATTATTAAATAACACAGCACTATCATCAACAACAAAAACATACCTTTCTAGAATGATTTATGCAAAAATTAAATTAAGTCCTCTACTTTTTGATAAAGAAAAAGAAGCTCTTTTATTTGATTTAACAACAAATTACGGAGAAATAGGAAAAAGATTTAATAATAATACAGATGTATTAGATTTAAATTCTGTCACAAGAATATTAGATACAGATAAATCAATTCATAATTTAACATTAACAAATTATGACAATAGATTTACATCAAAATTTGATAGATTACTTGATGAACAAGAATTCCTAAGGTCATTGGATTTACTAGCTTTCACATTAATCATCGATAACATTCCAAAACACACTAAAATCCCTGGATTAAAACTATTCAATGATTTAATTAAAGCACGAGATAATGAAACAGACAACGAAAAACGCCATAATTTAGAGCAACATGCAATCCTTGTATTAGGTCAAGATTTCTTTTCTAAAATTTCGAATAAAGAAATACCTTTTCTAGAAGATAACAATGCAAAAGAAATCATTGATATGCTAAAACATAAATATAAACCAGGATATTTAGCAGAACACAATAAGTTTGAATTATCTAACAATCAACTATATTCAATAGAATCACAAATCAAATCAGGATATATATATGACACAACAAATGAAAAAAGAATTGCAGATAAAGTAACAGACAAAGCTTTAGCATTACATGCATCAAGACCTGGCAAAAGCAGAGAATTACCACATGCTTTAATTAGATATGATGCTTCAGAAGTCTTTAAAATATCTACGCAATCAATATCAGAAATTTTAAGTGAATTAAGCTACAAAGAACCATACTTCTATAAAATAGATAAAACAACACATGAAATAAAAAAATATAATCATTTAGAAAACACATTAAAATTAAATGATGATTTAATATATAATCAACCAGAAATGAAAGACTTATTAATAGCTTTTTATGACAGATCTACTATGTTATTTAATCAAAAAATACAATCTACAAATCAAAAATATAAAATTGTAAAAGCTCCAACAATAAAACAAACTATTAATAAGGTAAATAATGAATCATTAGCAGATTATAATTAACAAAAAATAAGCTCTACAAAGAGCTTATTTTTTTATATTCATCTTTTTAGGACATTTAATACATCCCATATTATTAATATTATAACCATTCAAACTAATACCAAGTTCTTTAAAAGTATACACTGCAAGACGATTCAAACTATCATCAGATAAAACAGTTTTTATCTTGCTAGATTCTTCATCTGCAATTTCAGGCTTAATATTCAAAATATCAGTCATAAATAATTTAACAATATTACTAGCCTCTAACACTTTAATTGCTTCACGTTCACCAATCTCAGTAATTTTAATAGGCTCATAATGTTTATATTCAATTAACTCCATCTGTGCCAAAACATTAACTGCAACAGTAACACTAGCCTTAGTTTTATTCATTTTTTTAGCAATATCAGTAACTCTTACTTCCCCCATTGCATTATTTAATAAATATATAACTTTTAAATATTCTTCTTGCGAATTCGTTAAAACCATAATACCTCATTTCTTATGCAATTATATCATTTACTTTAACATTGTCAAATAAAATTAATATTTAATCAATAGACAACAATAAAATTTTATATTATACTTTCTATATACTAAGGAGGCAATTATGGCAAAATTTAAAACACTATTAACATTAATAATATTAATTATATTATTGCAAATACCAGTTTTTGCTACAAATACTACTAAAACAAATGTAACTAGTTCAGACACAACGACACAATCATCACAAACACAAACTACTGAAACATCTGCAAACTCTCAATCAGTAGCAAATCAAGGAACACCAATATCAAGCGTAAGTTCCATAAATTCACCTGTAAATCCAACAGTTTTAGGAATATCAGAAATTCTAAATATCATCTTAATAGCAATTGGAATAGTAATCATATTCTTAGCATTTGCAATATTTGCAAGATTAAAAAAATAATTGTGTATAAGCACAATTATTTTTTTATAAAAATCTTCCAATTAAATTCCTCTTATTTTCAAAACTTTCATTCAAAGATACTCCAAATTCATTATTCTCCAAAATATAATCAATCCACTTCAAAGCACATTCCTTTATAAATTTAATCTCAATTTCTTTTAATTCAATATCATCACCATAATATGAATCAATAAAATATTTTATTCCAACCAAATCAACACCATACTTCTTAGAAACAAAAAACAAAATAATCAAAATAGATACATCAATAACAGATTCACCATATTTAGCATCATCAAAATCAATAAATTCAACAACGCCATTATTATTTAAAACATTATCTTTTGTCAAATCAAAATGCAATAAAGATTTTCTTTTCAAATTTATACCAAAATCAATCTCTTCAAAACCAATATTATTAGTAAACAAGTCATGTATTTTTCTAACATTTTTAGCTATTTCAAAAATAATATCTCTATTAATTAAACCATTAACATCATATTTAATAGGCTCCCCATCTAAAAATTCATAAACTATCATATAATAATTATTTATTTCAACATACCCAATATTATCAATACTCTTAATAATCTTAGGTACCTTAATATTAGCATTATTTAAAATCTCAGATATTTTAATCATCCTATTAACATGCTCCAAATCATTATAAATCTTAATGATATATCTAAAATTATTTGAATAAACATCATATACATTTCCAACACTTGATTTAAGATTTTTAACAACTCTATTTTCAATGCCATATTTTTCACTAATAACTTTACTAATTATATCAATATCCATCTTCATTCCTCATTAAATTCCAAATTATATAAAAATGAAGTATCAAGTAAAACTTAACACTTCATTTAATATTACTTATATTCTTTCAATTTTCTTTCAATATCACGTTTCTTAATATCTTCCCTTTTATCAAACAATTTTTTACCTCTTCCAACACCAAGTGTCATTTTAACAAAATTCTTATTAAAATATAAATCAATCGGTACTAATGTCAAACCTTTTAAATTAACCATTCCAACTAATTTATGAATTTCACTCTTATTTAATAAAAGTTTTCTAACACGTAATGGATCTTTATTAAAAATATTTCCATAATCATAAGGAGAAATATGCATACTATATACAAACACTTCACCATTCTTATCAACAGAAGCATAAGAATCTTTCATATTAACTCTACCGAGCTCTAATAGATTTAATCTCAGTACCATATAATACAATACCCGCTTCATACTTATCAATAATTTCATAATTATGATAAGCTGTTGGATTTTTAGCAATAATCTTCTTCTCCATTACATCTCCCTAAATATTAAGCTTTACCACTACAACCAAATACATCTCTCATCTTGTGTGCAACAGCATCTTCAATATATTCTCTACCAAGTCCCATATATTTTCTAGGATCAAAAACTTCTGGACTTTCAACAAATGTTTTTCTAATTCCTGCAGTCATAGCAAGTCTTAAATCTGTATCAACATTAATCTTAGAAACACCTCTTAAACTAGCTTCATGAAGCATTTCATCTGGACAACCTTTTGCACCAGGCAAATTAGCACCATATTCATTACACATTTTAACATATTCTTGAATAACTGTTGAAGCACCATGTAAAACAATTGGTGTATTTGGCAATTTAGCTTTAACTTTTTCCAAAATATCAAATCTCAATTTAGCATCACCTTTAAACTTATAAGCACCATGACTTGTACCAATAGCAATAGCTAAAGAATCACAACCTGTTCTTTGAACAAAATCATAAGCTTGATCTGGATCAGTATATAATGCATCATCATCTTTAACATTAACCTCATCTTCAACACCAGCTAATCTTCCAAGTTCAGCCTCAACTACTACACCATGTGCATGTGCATAATCAACTACTTCTTTAGTTTTAGCAACATTTTCTTCATAATCATACTTTGAACCATCAAACATAACTGATGTATACCCTGCATCAATACATTCTTTACATGTTTCAAAATCAGGACCATGATCTAAGTGAATTGCAACTGGTATATCATGTTCTTCAAGTCCCGCTTCAACCATTTTCATTAAATATGGAATTCTAGCATATTTAATAGCAGATGATGATGTTTGTAAAATAACTGGAGAATTTTCTTTTGCTGCAGCATCCATAATTGCTTGAACAAACTCCATATTATTAATATTAAATGCACCAATTGCATATTTTCCTTCCATTGCTTTTTTAAACATTTCTGTTGTTGTAACTAATGACATATATAATTTCCTCCTATTGTATTTTAATTATTCTTTAATGATATTATCAATTTCAAATTTCATTGATTCTAATACACCATAACTATAATCAAATTTCTTTTGTTCTTCTTCATTTAAAGGCACATTAACAATTTCCTCAATACCAGTATTTCCAATAATTGCAGGAACACCTATAAACATTCCTTTATGACCATATTCACCATTCAAATAAGCTGAAACAGTCATAATCTCTTCTTCATTATTTAAAATTACTTTAACTATTTTAGCTAAAGCTAATCCAACACCATAATATGTAGCTTTCTTACGATTAATAATTTCATAAGCAGCTTGTTGTACACCTTTATAAAATTCATCTAAAATAGATAAGTCTTCTCCTCTATCTTCAAGCTCTTGTATTAAAGATTTACATCCAATAAAAGAATGAGACCAAGGAATAAATGATGAATCACCATGTTCACCCATTACATAAGCATGAACATTCTTAGGAGATATTCCTAATTTATCACCAACAATATATCTTAATCTTGCAGAATCAAGTGATGTTCCAGAACCAATAACTCTTTCCTTTGGAAATCCTGAAACTTCCCCTACAACATATGTCATTAAATCACATGGGTTTGTTGCAACAACAAAAACTCCATTAAATCCTGCTTTAACACAGTTTCTTGTAATATCTGCCATAATTTTAGCATTAATTTTTAATAACTCTAATCTAGTTTGACCAGGCTTTTGAGCCATACCAGCTGTAATTAAAACAATATCTGCATCAGCACATTCATCATAATTTCCAGATCTAATATCAACTCTACTTGGAGCACAAGATAAACCATGAGCTAAATCCATTGCTTCACCTTCTGCTTTATCTTTCAAAACATCTACTAAAACCATTTCATTAACACCACCTTGGTTAATTAATGAATAAGCTGCACTCATTCCTACAAATCCTGTTCCAACTAAAACTACTTTTCTCTTATTTATCATAATTTCCTCCTCTGTCATAGTATTTTCTACTGCATTATATCTCTATAATAAATTATAATCAATATCAAAACCTATAAAATACAATTGATCTCAACACTCTGATATTTTTTCTTAATATCTTTTTTTACATTTTCCTTTAATTCAATAATCTTAGCAATTTTTTCTTCATTAAGCTTATCTGAAATAATAATATTCAATTTAATATGCATTCCAACTTTATATACTTCATATTTTTTCTTATTTAATAAACCAGAAAAATTTTTATCTGCACTATCTATAATTTCTTTTCTAATATTATCATCAATAACAATCCCACCAGTTAATTCATTAAATCCTTGTTTCAAAATTGAAAAAGGTTCTTTAATTGAAAAAATAACAATGCATAAAGTTATAAAAAAATCACCTGTATAATGTAAAAATCCAAACATTCCATCTTTTTTTACAATAAATAATAATAAAATTGCAACACCTATACCAAGAGATTGAATTCCATCAATAAAATTAGACTTTGATTCTGCTTCAAGCATAGTACTAATATTATTCATTCTTTTATTTTGCATTCTATTATAATAACCAATTCCAAAGCACAAAATAACCATTGAAATAGTATATGGTAATACAGATGTTGTATTCATAGCTTCACCAACACCATTCACAAAATATTTATATGCACTAACACTAGTTTCAAAAAGTGATTGCCCAAGCACAATAAAAATTATAATTGATTCAATTATTGCATAAAAAGGTTCCAAAAAATATAATCCTTCGGGATGTCTCTTTGTCTTTTTTCTGCTTAATCCAACTAAAATCATTCCAACAATTGCAGATATTAGTGAAACAATTGAAAAAAAACAATCCAAAAATAGCGCTTGTATTTTAGTAACACTAAAAATCCAAATCCCTGCAATTACTACTATAAAATTAACTAAAATAGTCATCCTTAATGACCTATCTTCTATCTTCTTTTGTGTCATATTAATCAACTTCCTCCAATTAGAATTTTAACACAAGAAAAAAACAGTATCAATACTACATTGATACTGTCCATTTTTCCTATTTATTCTTCTTTTTTAGTTTTCGTTGTTTTAGTTACTTTAGCTTTTTTTGCCAATTCTTTTCTAATATCAGCAATTTCATCCTCAAGTTTATCAGTCCTTAATTGTTTATTTTTGTGATCAACAATTAACAAAACAGCAAAACCTAAATACATATAAACTTGTCCAATAATAATATTCTTTACCAATAATACCATTAATTCAACATTATTAATATTTAACATTAATTCAACTGTTTGTACAGCTAAAATTAACATTGAACATATAACAACAACCATTGGTAATGTGTTTTTCTTTTCTTTAAGACCAACCCATAATAACAATGCAACTAATAATAGTGTTGCCGAAGCATTAAAAGGTTCAGTATAATCCAATAAAGGTAATCTCATACTCCTATTTTCTCCTTTGTACTATTTTAATTTTTCTTCAATCAAATCTGCAACTTCTCTAGCTTTTTTAGTAATATACTCTTGATTTTCTCCTTCAATCATAACTCTAACCAATGGCTCTGTACCAGAAGGTCTAATCAACACTCTACCATTTCCATCAAACTCTTCATTAAGCTTTTCAATTGCATCAACAATCTCAGGATTTTTATCAAAATCATATTTTTTATTACTATCTACTTTTGCATTAATCAAAACTTGTGGATAAATATTAATAACTTTCTGTAATTCAGATAACTTCTTTCCAGAATCAAATATTGTTTTTATCAACATTAAAGATGTCAAAATACCATCACCAGTTGGATTATAATCTAAGAAAATAACATGACCTGATTGTTCTCCACCTAAATTATAACCATTCTTTAACATATTTTCAAGTACATATCTATCACCAACTTTTGTTTCAACAAAATCAATATCATTGTTTTCGCAAAACTTCTTCATGCCAAGATTACTCATAACAGTTGCAACAATTGCATTATTTTTCAATTCACCTTTTTTCTTCATAGCACTACCAATTAATGAAAGAATTATATCACCATCAATAATCTCACCTTTATCATTAACAGCCAAACATCTATCACCATCACCATCATAAGCAATACCAATATCACATTTATTAGTAACAACAAAGTTTTGAAGCATTTCCATATGTGTAGAACCACAATTTTCATTAATATTAGTACCATTTGGTGTATTATTTAAAATATAATGTTTAATTCCTAAAGCTGTAAAAACTTTATCTGCAATAACTGATGTAGCGCCATTTGCAGTATCAATAGCAACTGTAAAATCATCAACACCATTTTCTTCAAAATAATCTTCAAAATTCTTTCTAAAGAAATACAAATATTCATCAAGTAAATCTTCTCTTACTTCAGATACACCTATTTTACTTCCTTTAGCAGTTAACTTTTCTACTTCACCTGAATCCAAAATTTCTTCAATTTCTGTTTCAATTTCATCAGGAATTTTCATTCCTAAATTACTAAAATACTTAATACCATTAAAATCATAAGCATTATGTGATGCTGAAATAACAACACTCGCATCTGCTTTTAATTTTTTAGTCAAATATGCAACACCAGGAGTAGGTATAACTCCAATAAGTTTAACATTAGCGCCATAACTTAAAAATCCAGCAGTCATAGCAGCTTCAATTAATGTTCCAGAAATTCTCGTATCCCTGCCAATTAAAATAGTAGGAGATTTTCCATTCAAATGCTTCGACAAAACATAAGCACCAGCTTTAGCAACTTTATAAACCAACTCAGGTGTTAACTCTGTATTAGCGATTCTTCTAATTCCATCTGTACCAAAATATTTCATAATATTAAGTCCTTTCTTTAAACTTAGGAATAAATTTTCCCAAGATTTTTATAAAAATTTTTTTATTAACTGCAACACTATATAATATAACAAGCAATAAAATGATTCCATTTATTACATAACTTGTAACAATAGAAATATTCTTAAAATATCTAATATAATAAGTAAAACATACTATTCCAAGTATTATCCCAGGTCCAAACATGTTTAACTCTTTAAGTTTAACTAAATCTTTTAATTTATATTTACGATAATAATATATAATCAAATTTGCAAGTAACGTAGAAATACAAGCTGCATAAATCTGCATTTTCCAAATTAAAATTAAATCAACAACCAAATTTATTATTGCCGCAAAAACAGTTGTTGTACCAATAATCTTTGTTTTCTTAAATGCAGTAAAAATACCACCTATAAAACTAGATAAATTAGCATAATATGTCGCAATTATAATCAAAGGTATATAAATATATGCTTCACCATATTGTTTATTAATAAATAAATTAAAAACAAAAGGCATAACAGCAATCAAAAAAATAGTAACTGAAAAAAGTAATCTCTTCATATCATGATAAATACTATTATATACTTTTTTACTTCCCTCATCTTTTAAAATCTTAGCAGACGACTCTTTCCAAGCTGTATAAAAATATCCATAAACAACATTTATTATATTAGGGAATTTACAAGCCATAGCATAAATTCCATTAACAGCTTCCCCAGAAATTTTTGTCAGTAGCACTCTATCAGACATATTAATAATCGCCCATGAAATACTATTGGGAACTAATGGAACCGAATATTTAATCATTTTATTCATAATTATCTTATTATATTGTCCAACATACTTCCATATCTTCATTTTACCAAAAACAAACAAAGCTGTAAAAGTATTCGCAATTGTATTCGCAATTAATAAAGCATTTCCTGATTTAAAAATCACAACCAAAACTATATTTAATAAAATTGTCAAAATTCCTAATATAAAATTAGAAACCGAATATAATTTTATATTTCCCTCACCTCTAGCAAGAGAATTACTAAGACCAAGTAATAAATTTGAAATAACAAAAAATATCACTAATCCTTGCATACCAGGACTATATTCAGTGCCAAATCCCATTACTATTAAAGCTAATGGAATAAATACAATAGTTCCAATAACAGAATAAATAATAGTTTGACTTATTATTAACTTCTTTTCTTTTTCGCTCTTTGCATCAATCAAAAAACGAAACATAGATTCTTCCATTAACAATGTAATTAATGGACAAATAAATATTGCTAAAGTACAAATAAAATCATAAGTTCCATAATCACCAGGTGTTAATAACTTTGTATAAAGAGGTAACAAAAAATATGAAATTACTTGTGTTCCAAGTTTACCAATCGCAATTATTATAATATTTTTAATTAATTGACTTTGATGACTCATTATCCTTTTCCTTATTTATTTCTTCAAACAACTTTTTTCTAAAATTCACATTATTACTAACAAATTTATTAGGAACAAACTCAATATCTAAAAGTTCCTGCAATTTATCAAAATCATAAAGTGGTAAAATATATCCTTCACTAGAAAAATTATCTAAAATTTGCATTTGATGATCATTAACATGTTCACCATATTTTTTCATCCTCGCAGCAACAATCATCTTCTTTCCAAGTTGAACACCCTTTAAAATAGTACCAACTCCTGCATGTGAAATTATAACTCTAGCATCATTAATATATTTTTTAAAATCTTCTGCATTCAAATAATCAAATATTTTAATTTTATCAGATTTAAATTTAGTTGATCCAACTTGTGCAATAATTTCTTCATTAACTTCAAGTCTTTCAACTGCTTCAAGTAGCCTAGGAAAATGCTTATCCTGAGTGCCAAGCGTTACAAAAATCATATCATTACTTCCTTAATAAATTGATCCCCAATAAACAGCCTTTGGATAAACATTAAGCATTTCCTTCCATTGAACAACAAAAACATCTACATGCTTATAAATCATTTTTCCAGCCATTGTAGGAGTATTCCTATTTGCAAAAGTTTCAATCCAAATAACCTTTTTACCAGCCTTTTTAGCAATCAAACACATAAATAAAGCAGTATGTGAACCAGTAGAAACAATAACATCAGGATTAAATTTTTTAAAAATTCTACGTGATTTAAAATAATTAATTAAAAGTACAAAAAAATATTTAAATAAATTTTTTCGAGTACCATAAACTAAATAATCAACTTTATTTTCATACTTATCACCTAAATTTTTATTTGATTTAGTTTTCTCAGTAACAACTCTATAATCATAATCTTCAATTCCAAGATGGAGAAGCTCATCTAAATGTCCTCCATCACTAGAAATAAATAATACTTTTTTCAAATTAAACTCCTACATTTTATCAGGAACTTGAATACCTAATAAATTCAAACCTCTATTTAAAACTTTATTAGTAACATATGTCAAATAAACTCTAGCATCTTGTATTTTTTTATCATCACAAATAATTTTATCATTATTATAAAAAACACTAAAAGCTTTTGCTACATCAAGTAAATATCTAGAAATGAAAGAAGGTTCATTCTTTTCCAAAGCACTTTGCAATACTTCTTCAAAATTAGATAATACTTTTATCAAATTAAGAGATGAATCATCTATAAGAATACTAAAATCTATATCTTTACTTATATCATTATCAACTTTCGCTAAAACACTATTTGTCCTAACAGCCATATATTGAACATATGGACCAGTATCACCTTGAAAACTAATAGCACTGTTCACATCAAAAACAGAATCTTTAACTCTGCTATCAAGCAAATTAGAGAATACTACAGCTCCAAGACCAACTTTTTTAGATACATCTTCAATATCCATACCATCCAAATTATCTTTTTCTAAAATAACATCTCTTACTCTATTTATAGCATCTTCAAGTAAACCTTCAACTTCAACAAAATTACCTTTTCTAGTAGACATCTTGCCTTCAGGTAATCTAAGCATTCCATATCCAACAAATTCCAAGCCATCAATATACTTTTTATCAATTCCCATAATTTTAGCAATTGCAAAAATTTGTTTAAAATAAAGAGCTTGTTCATTTCCAATAACATATAAACATTTATCAAAATCAAAATTACTCGTTCTATATAGAATAGAAGCTAAATCCCTAGCAGCGTAAATTGAAGCACCATTTGATTTCTTAACAATACATGGTGTATCAATACCCTCAGGTGTCAAATCAACAATCATTGCATTTTCTGATTCAATCATTCTACCTGTCTTTTCCAAAACTTCATACATTTCTGGAATCTTATCAATATAAAATGATTCTCCGATTATTTTGTCAAATTTTACTCCCAACAAATCATATATTTTATTAAAATCAATCATCGAATATTTAGTAAATTCATCTCTTAATTTAACATATTCAGGATTTCCATCTTCCAATTGTTTAAATGTTTCTCTAGATTCCTCTAAAACAGATTCATCCTCTGCACAAAGTTGATTAATTCTAACATACATCTCAGCAAGTTTTTTAATAGGATTCTCATTTAAATCATATTCATTTCCCCACCTTTTATATGCTTCTATTAATTTAGCAAATTGAGTACCATAATCACCTAAATGATTCCAACTAATTACATTATAACCTTGAAATCTATATAAATTATCAAGAGCATGTCCAAGTACAGTATTTTTCAAATGACCAATATGAAATGGTTTAGCAATATTAGGTGAAGAATATTCGACAATAACTGTTTTACCTTTACCAATATTAGTACTACCATAATTTTCATTAGCATTAAATTTATCAAAAAAACTTTTAACTATAATAACCTTATTAATATAAAAATTCAAAAAGCCAGAAACTACATCAACTTTTTCAAATATTTCATCAATATTCAAACCATCTTTAATCAAATTTGCAATATCAACAGGAGATTTCCTCAACTCTTTAGCCAATCTAAAACATGGAAATGAATAATCCCCATTAGCATTATCTTTTGGAACTTCAATATAACTTTTTAATTCATTTGCATCAATATTTATAACATCACTAATTTTATTTGCGATAATCTCCTTAAAATCCATATTCTTTTAATCTCCTAAACAAATTCCTATATCTCTAGCTGTTTGAACTAACGGATGATCCATTGTTACAACTCTAACATTACTATCCTCTGTTCCACCTTCAACAGCACCAAGTTTTTTATTGTTACCAACAACATTCTCTAAATCAACATAAGTAAATTTTCCGCCTTTCATAACAGTTAATACTCCAAATTTACCTTCTAATGCAAGCTCCATAGCTTTAGCACCATATTGTGTTGATAGAACTCTATCATATGCAGATGGTGTACCACCTCTTTGCATATATCCAAGTGTTGTGTTTCTACTTTCAAGACCAGTCAATCTTTCTAACTCTTTAGCAACTCTATCACCGGCACCTGCAAACTTAGTAGAAATACCACTTCCCTCATCTATATTAGCCTCATAGACAGATGATTCACCATTAATAGGTTTAGCACCTTCTGAAACAACAATTACACTAAATTGTTTTCCTTCTGAAATCCTATTATTTATCATATCAACAACTTTATTAATATCATAAGGTATTTCTGGAATTAAAGCAGCATCTGCACCACCTGATATAGCTGACTCAAGTGCAATCCAACCAGCAAACCTACCCATAACTTCCAATACCATGATTCTATGATGAGTTTCTGCAGTAGTATGCAATCTATCAAGTGCATCTGTCGCAACTTGAACAGCAGTATTATATCCAAATGTTATATCAGTACATGCAACATCATTATCTATAGTTTTAGGTACACCAATCATATTAATACCTTTAACAAATAAATCCCTTGCAGACTTTTGTGTACTATCACCACCAAGTGCGAAAACACAATCAAATCCATCATTTTTAATATTTTCAACACATAAATCAGACAAATCCTTATATTCTGTAGTTCCATCAGGATTTTCTATTTTATAATTAAAAACAATCGTATTTGTAGATGATCCAATAATTGATCCTCCTTTTGGCAACAAGCCATTAGCAATTGGATTATTATCAAGTCTAATATAATCATTTTTTATTAGACCTCTAAAACCATCTATAAATCCATAACATTCAATATTTTTTTCTTTAGCTGTCTTCATTATTCCTCTAATAACAGGATTTAATCCAGAACAGTCACCACCATTAACTAATATTGCAACTTTTTTAATCATCTTATCTCCTTACCTTTTCCTTAGTATTTTTTTTATAACAACAATAATAATTATAACTAATACAACTGCAATAGCACATAATGCTGCTACAGTAGAACTAGTGTCTTTAAATATCTGCGAAAAGCCCAACTTAATTTTAGCAATCCAATCATTTGGATTATTAACAACAACTTCTTTAAGAGTTGAAATCTCAACATTTAATTGATATGTAACAACATCTGAATCCTTACTAACTAAAATTGTAATAACATTTGTTCCAACCGTTAAACTAGAATCATTACCTATTATTTCAACATTAGCAGAATCTGTATTTGCTTTAGCTTTAATTTTTAAAGGTTGAACATCATTTTGATTTATCTTAATATTATAATTATACTTTTTAGGCGAAAATGCACTTTCAAACTTAGCACCATCAATTTCCAAACTTTTTAAACTAATATTAGAATCCTTTTGTTTTGTAACGTGAATTTTATACGTCTTAGTAAGTTCTCTTTCACTTTTTACAGTAATTATAATATCATTTTCAGTTCCTTTTAAATTACTATCACCAGAAATCGTAACTTTTGCACCATCATTTTCTGGTAACGCTGTAACTTTTAACGAATTAACGTCATTTGATACAGTCAAATAATAATCAATAGTATTTTTATTAAAAACAGGATTAATCTCATATCCATCAATTGCCAAAGTCTTTAAATTTCTATTTCTTAATCTATCATATTCTGCTTGCTTTTCAGGTGATAGTACTTTTTGCTTATCAAACGTTGTAGTAGTATTAGCATTAACATCTTTCTCAATGAATATTGTGAACATTGAAAAAGAAACAAGTATTATTAAAAATATTTTCAAAAATTTTTTCATAAAAAACTCCAATTATTATATTATAAATTCATTATTAAAATTATACAATTATATAAAATTTAATTCAACACTAATCTTCCCATTCCATTTCATAACCACCAATTTTAACAATATCACCTTCACAAATATGCATTTTTCTAAGTGCTGTATTCAATCCAATATCACTAAGCTTTTTATGCAAATAAAATAAAGATTCATTATCACCAATATTAACTTTTCTTAAAATAGCATCAACTTCTTCACCTTCAACAACAAAAACTCCATCTTCTTTATGAATAGTGAATTTTTCTTTCTCTTCATCAAGTTTATAAACTTTAACTTTATCACTAACTTCATATTGAATTAAATCAGTTTTAGGAATTTCAGTAAGTCTTTTTGAAACATAATCCATTAATTCCTTAACACCTTCATTAGCAACAGATGAAATAAACAATACCTTCAAATTATTTTCTTTTGCAATTTTTTTAAGTTCATTAATACCATCATCATTTACTTTAATATCAATTTTAGTTCCAACTAAAATTTGCTCTCTCTTCGACAAATAATCACTATATTTTTTAAGCTCATTATTTATAATATTAAATGCCTCTCTCGGATCTCTATCATTTGTTCCAGAAACATCAATCATATGAAGTAATACTCTAGTTCTCTCCACATGTCTTAGAAATCTTATTCCAAGACCTGTTCCCTCACTCGCACCTTCTATTAATCCAGGAATATCTGCCATTACAAAACTACTTCCATTATCCAATTTTACAACACCTAAATTTGGTTCAAGAGTTGTAAATTCATAATTAGCAATTTTAGGTCTAGCAGCTGTTGTGACTGAAAGCAATGTTGATTTTCCTGCATTAGGAAATCCAAGCAATCCAACATCTGCAAGCATTTTTAATTCTAAAATAAGTTCCTTTTCTTCACCAGGCTCTCCATCCTGTGCAAAACGTGGAGCTTGTCTTGTAGAAGTAGCAAAATGAGTATTTCCAAGTCCACCTCTTCCACCTCTTAAAATCACTTCTTCTTGACCAGGTTTTGACAAATCTGCCAATACTTCATTTGTATTAGCATCTTTAATAACAGTACCAATAGGAACTTTAATAACTAAATTATCTGCCGTTTTACCAGTCTTCTTAGCACCAGAGCCATTACTTCCTGGATTTGCCTTAAATTTTTTCTTAAATCTAAAATCAATTAAAGTATTAGCATCAGGATCAACAGCAAAAACAACATTACCGCCTCTTCCACCATCACCTCCATCAGGTCCACCTGCTGCAACATACTTTTCTCTTCTAAAAGATATTGCACCATCACCACCTTTTCCAGCAATAGCATAAATTTTCACGTAGTCTGTAAACATATATAATTCTCCTCATATAATATAAAATATATTAATAATCAAGCATCATCGCTTTTTTAACTTCTCTCAATGTTTCTTTTGCAGTCATTCTAGCCTTATCAGTTCCAGCAAGTAAAATTTCTTTAACTTCATCAGGTCTAGACTCGTAATAAGATCTTTTAGCTCTAATTGGATCAAGAGTTCTATTTATACTATCAATCAATTGCTTTTTACAAGCGACACATCCTCTTTTTCCAGCTTTACACTCAGCACAAATATTTTTGCACTCCTCTTTATCTGTAAATAAATTATGATAATAATACACTGCACAAACATCTGGATGTCCAGGATCATCCTTTTTAATTCTAGCCGGATCAGTTTTAGCAAGCATAACTTTTTCTTTTACAATGTCAGGTGTATCAACTAAATATAAAGCATTTCCTAAGGATTTACCCATTTTAACTCCACCATCAAGACCTCTAATTCTTGAATTTTTAGAAATAACTGCAACTGGTTCTTTTAAAACGCCTTCACCATAAATAGAATTAAATTTCCTAACAATCTCTCTAG
Source organism: Clostridiales bacterium (assembly GCA_013333035.2). Taxonomy (GTDB): domain Bacteria; phylum Bacillota; class Clostridia; order TANB77; family CAG-508; genus CAG-793. The sequence continues at coordinate 32,528 of JABCPQ020000017.1, forward strand.
CTTGTTCAATTAAAGGTAATTGATCCTCACCAACAGGTACTATCTCTCCTTTAAAAGCTGTAATATCAGCTGTTTGGCTTACAGGATATCCAATAAATCCGTATGTAACACTCTCACCAAACAACTCCTTTTTAGCAGCAATTTCAGTCTTAATTGTCGGATTTCTTTCAAGCCTAGCCATAGTAACTAGATTAGAATAATATATAGTTAATTCAGGAATTTCAGGTATCATTGATTGAACAAAAAAAGTAACTTTATTAGGATCAATTCCAACAGATAGTTGATCAAGTAATATCTCCTCTACATTTTTTCTCACTTTTGCAGGATTATTGAAATTATCAGTTAAAGCTTGAACATCTGCAATCAAAATATATGTATCAAATTTATCTTGAAGATCAACTCTTGATAATAATGAACCAAAATAATGTCCAATATGCATATTACCCGTAGGTCTATCACCTGTTAAAATTCTCTTTGATTTATCAGGTATAACATCATCTAAAAATATTCTACCTTCATTTTCTTCAATATTCATTCAAACCTCCTAGAAATTTTTATTAACTGTCAATCTAATTAACAAATCCACATCATCATCTTCTGCAGATTTATTCTTTCTCACTTCATTACATTTATCACATTTATAAACAATATCAAATCCATCTTTAGTTGGGATAGTTTGTACAGGTCTTAAAATACCTTTACAATCCTCTGCTCTATCACCTGGAAGTTTATCAACATGTTTAGAACACAAACAATATGGACAATGATCCCTTGATGAATAAATCAATTTATCAACTTTCTTTCCACAATTTTCACAAACAAAAGATTCATCTCTTTTAGTAAAGTTTTTCATATTACCCCTTATTAATAATCAAAAATACTTCCATCAATAAATTCTCTTAATATAGAATTCATTGGAATTGCTCTTTCATCATCTATCTCTTCAAAATATTTCAAAAAAGCAATTAAACGTTTAGCTTCAGAATATTCTTTTTCACTAGAATCAATTTCTTCCAATAATGGTAATGCATATTTTGAAAGAATAGCTAATTCATAAACTAATGAACTATTAAACATAACATCAGCATTTTCTTGAAATGGAAAAATATTCTTATCTTCACCAGCATTAACACTTGGCCAACGTCTTAAAGTTTCAAGTGCCGAATATCCTCTAAAATTATAATCTCTAACAATTCTTCTAATTAATCTAGTATCAGTCGTCGAAATTCTATTAAAATAATCTATATTTAAAACAGTTAAATCACTAATATAAATTTTAAATTTTTCATTATCAGGAATACTTGCAGTTAATTTATCATTTAAACAATGAATTCCTTCAATAACTAAAACTTCATCTTCCTTTAATGACATTTTATTTCCCAAAAATTTCTTAGAACCAATCTTAAAATCAAATGTAGGAACTTCAATTTCTTCTCCCTCAATAAGCTTAGTCAAATGATCATTAAACAAATTCAAATCAAGAGCATCAATTGTTTCAAAATCATAATCACCATTTTCATCACGAGGTGTATCAGGTCTTTCAACAAAATAATTATCAGTGCCAATTGTAACAGGTTTTAATCCATTTATTCTAAGTTGAATTCCAAGTCTTTTTGCAAATGTCGTTTTACCAGAAGATGATGGTCCTGCAATTAAGACTAACTTAATTCCATCCTTAGCCGCAATTTTATCAGCAATTTCAGCAATTTTCTTTTCATGTAAAGCTTCTGACATTAAAATAACTTCATTAGTCTTACCATCTTTAATTCTATTATTTAAATGATAAATTGTATTAATATTCATCAAAGCATTAATATCATCATATTCTTTTAATGCTGATAAAAATTTCTTACTTTCCTTAAATTCACCAACCTGTGTTGGATCCTTTCTACTTGGATATTGAACAATAAATCCATGTCTATATAATTTAATATCAAATAAATCTAAAACACCTGTAGAGCTTGGCATAACTCCATAAAAATAATTATAATAATCATTGCAAAAATATAATGAAACATTTTCTTTATTTTTATTATCAATCTGTAAGATACCTCTAATAGTTTTTTCTTCTTTATAAAAACTAACTGCTTCATCATGTGTCATAACAACTTTTCTGATTTTTAAATCAGCATTAATTAATTCCTGCATTTTCTCTTTAACTTCATCAATCATTTCTTCAGTAACATCCATATTATCTATCTGACAGAACATTGAATTAGACAATTGAAAATTAACATTCAAATAACTCTCTGGATAAAGTTCATTAAAAGCCATGCCCATTACAAACAACAAGCCCCTAATATAAATCTTCATTCCATCTTTATCAGTAATATCAATTAAATCTATTTTATCACCATCATTAACTTTTGTATCAAGTGATTTAATCTCATTATTTATCTTACCTGCAACAATATGTTTTTTGTAAAAATCAAGATTTGTTTTAAACATTTCTCCGATCGTAACATCATCTTTCATTATTCCAATTTCTGCATTTTGATAAAAAACTTTCATTCGTATATCTCCTCTTTATTTTATTTAATTTTATCTTTCATTTTTTGTAAAATATTTAAAGCCTCAATTGGTGTAATAGAATCTAAATGTACACCATCCAATTCTGACGCAATCTCTGCTAATTTATAATTATACATACTTAACTGCCCTGCATTTTCTGCTTTTTCACTTTTAGTTTCAGCTTTTCCATTCATAATATTTTTCTTTTCAAGCTTAAATAAAATTTCATTAGCTCTATTAGTAACTTCTTTTGGAACACCTGCTAACTTTGCAACATGGATACCATAACTTTCATCAGTACCACCTTCAACAATTTTTCTTAAAAAGATAATATCTTCTCCTCTTTCTTTAACAGTAATATGATAATTCTTTGTTCCTTCAATCTTTCCTTCTAATCCAACTAATTCATGATAATGTGTTGCAAACAATGTCTTGCATTTCAACTTAGAAACATATTCAGCAACAGCCCAAGCTATAGAAAGACCATCATATGTTGAAGTACCTCTACCAATTTCATCTAAAATAACTAAACTTCTATCAGTAGCATTTTTCAATATATTAGCAACTTCCATCATCTCAACCATAAAAGTACTCTCACCACTACTTAAATCATCAGAAGCTCCAACTCTAGTAAAAACTTTATCAACAACACCAATATGTGCATATTCAGCAGGTACAAAAGAACCAATCTGTGCCATAATAGTAATTAATGCAACTTGTCTCATAAAAGTTGATTTACCAGCCATATTAGGACCGGTTATAATATTTAATCTATTCTCATTAGAATTCAATAATGAATCATTTTGAACAAAATCACCATAAGGTATTATTTTTTCAACAACTGGATGTCTTCCATTTTTAATATCAATCAAATCATCATCAACTACATCTGGCTTACAATAATTAAGCTCATTTGCAACATTTGCAAGTCCTTGAATAACATCTAATTTAGAAATAGCACTAGCTGTTCTTTGAATTCTTTTTGCATTTGATTGAATCTCATTTCTAATATTAACAAACTCATCATATTCAAGTGCTATAATCTTCTCTTTAGCACCTAAAATTTCATTCTCCATTTTTTTCAATTCTTCAGTGATATATCTTTCACCAGTAGTAAGAGTCTGTTTTCTAATATATCTATCTTCTGGAATATCTTTAACATTAGATTTGCTAACTTCAATATAATATCCAAAAATTTTATTATATCCAATTTTTAAATTCTTAATTCCAGTAAGCTCTTTTTCTCTTATTTCAACATTCGCAAGCCATTGTTTACCATTTGTTGTAGCTTCAATCAATTCATCAATCTCGGGTTTATATCCTTTTTTAATTAATCCCCCCTCTTTTACTGTTAATGGAGGTTCTTCAACAATTGAATTTTCAATCAATTCATATATATCAGTTAACACATCAAGTTCAGCATCAACATTTCTTAAAAATTCACTATTTACATTCTTAATAACATCCTTCAAATTTGGTAACTGCATTATAGAATTTTTTAAAGAAATCAAATCTCTTGCATTAACAGTTCCATAAGAAATCTTTCCTGCCAATCTTTCAATATCATAAATACTCTTTAAAGATTCAACAATTCTATCACTCAATAATAAATCATTTTTAATTTCTTCAACAGCATCAAGCCTTAAATTAATATCATCAACATTCACAAGTGGATCATTAATCCATCTTCTAATTAAACGTCCTCCCATAGAAGTCTCTGTCTTATCCAAAACCCAAAGCAATGTTCCCTTTTTACTTTTATCTTTAAGTCTTTCAGTTAACTCTAAATTTCTTCTAGAATTAATATCCAAAGCCATATATTTAACAACTTCATATAAAACAATTTTATTCAGATTTTCAGGCTTAATTTTTTGAGTTTCTTCAACATATTTCAGTAAAATTCCTATAGCATTAACTGCTAAATATCTATCACTAATATTCTTAATCAAATTTCCCTGTTCATCAATAATATCAAAAGTATTATGAATCGTTTCATCATCAAATTTATCATCAAGTTTAGTCATTGAACTTTTCATATTAAAAAAATCAGGAACAAAATTTTTATCAGATTCAATATCAGTTTTTTCTATATTTTTATCAACTGAAACAAAAACTTCAAATCTATTTTTAATTTCACTAATTTCATTAACACTATCATTCATATATTCATTAATAATTAATTCAGAAGGAGTAAATCTTGAAATCTCATTAATCAATTTCTGAAAATTATTATCAGACTTAATTTCAGTTGCATAAGCATCACCTGTTGAAATATCAAAAGCAGCAATTCCATAATATATGCCATCTTTAAATACAGACATAATATAATTATTCTTTTTTTCATCAAGCAAATTACCATCAGTAATTGTTCCAGGCGTCATAATCTTTATAACATCTCTTTTAACTATACCTTTAGCATTTTTAGGATTTTCAAGTTGCTCACAAATAGCAACCTTATATCCATTTTGAACAAGTCTTGAAGCATATATCTCACCAGCATGATACGGAATTCCACACATTGGTGCACGATTTTCCCTACCACATTCCTTACCAGTTAATGTAAGTTCCAGTTCCCTTGAAACATTAATCGCATCATCAAAAAACATTTCATAAAAATCGCCAAGTCTATAAAAAAGTACACAATCTAAATACTTAGATTTAGTTTCCAAATAATGTTGCATCATAGGTGAGAATGTAGTGATATTTTTAATTGCATCAACCGTAGATATTTCTTCATACTTCATAAAACAACTCTCCTTTTTGATAACTATATATTATCACAAAAACCACTCAAATACCATATATGATTTTCATCAATTTTAACATCAACCATTTTACCAATAAGAATTTTATCACCTTTGAAATTAACAACTTTATATGAATCAGTTCTACCTGTCAAAACTTCATCATTATTTTTACTAGTACCTTCAACCAAAACTTTTTGAATAGTACCAATATACTTATTTCCATCTTCTGCAATAATTTCTTCAGTCAACTTTTTAAGCTTATCAAATCTCTTATGCTTAATATCTTCTGGTATCTGATCTTCCATTGTATCTGCAACAGTTCCAATTCTTCTTGAATAAATAAACATATAAATCTGTTCATATCTAACTTTTCTAACAACATCAAGTGTATCTTCAAAATCTTCCTCTGTTTCACCAGGAAAACCTACAATAATATCAGTTGTAAATGTAGCATCAGGAATCTTAGATCTTATCCTATCAACTAATTTTAGATATTCTTCTTTTGTATAATTTCTATTCATTTTTTTAAGAACATTTGAACTTCCAGCTTGCAAAGGCATATGAATTAATTTACAGATATGTTTACTATTAGCAATTACATCAATAACATCGTCAGTAAAATCTTTAGGGTGTGGTGATGTAAATCTAATTCTTTCTATACCATCAATCTTATCAAGCTCTGCTAATAACTCTGCAAATGAATGAATATTTGAATCAGTAATCTTCATTCCTTTTCTATTTTCAGCAACCATATAAGAATTAACATTTTGTCCAAGTAAAGTTATTTCTTTATACCCTGCTTTAGCCAAAGCTTTAACTTCAGCAATAATATCTTCAGGTCTTCTACTTCTTTCCCTTCCTCTAACATAAGGAACAATACAATAAGTACAAAAATTGTTGCAACCATTCATAATCAATACAGAAGCTTTAACACTATCATCCCTCTTATTAGGAATGCCTTCAAAAACTTCACCATCAACATCTATAATATCTTCTATCTTTCTTTTTTCTTCAACAGCCAAATACAAATCTTTAGCAAAATTATCAAGAGTATGAATACCAAAAACAACATCAACATAAGGGTAACTTTTCTTTATTTTTTCAGAAACATGTTCTTGTTGCATCATACAACCACCAACACAAATTATTGTTCCCTTATCTTCTTTATACTTTTTAACTTCTCCAAGCTTTCCATATAATCTATCTTCTGCATTTTCTCTAACACAACATGTATTAAAAATTATAATATCTGCATTTTCTTCTTTATCAGTCTTTGTAATACCTGCTGCATTTAACATACCAGCTATTTTTTCTGAATCATTCTCATTTAATTGACATCCAAGAGTATATATAAAATACTTCTTTCCATCAAATTTCTCTTTAATTTTATTTGTCCATTCCTCTGTATTAACTACTCTCATTTTAAAATCCTTTCACGTATTTATGTTTGATTAAAAATTTCTATTCATAATATATATCTATAATATAAAAAGCTCTGTAACAAATTAATGCTACAGAGCCCCACTAAATTAAATGAATTATTAAGCTAATCCATATTTTTTCTTAAACTTATCAGCTTTTCCGCCTGTTGTTTCTTTTCTTAAATTTCCTGTCCAAAATGGATGACACTTTGAGCAGATATCAACTTTCATTTCACCCTTTGTTGAATTTGTTTTCATTACATTTCCACAAGCACAAGTGATAGTTGATTCTTTATATTCTGGATGTATTCCTTCCTTCATTACCAATTCACCTCTTTCTATATATTTCCTAAATGCTAAATATTAGTTTGCTTTTTGAGATATGATTTCTACGCCATCATAATATCCACAACTTGGGCAAACTCTGTGTTGCATCATTAGAGCGTGGCAATGTGGGCACTCTACTAAATTTTTATTTTCTAATTTCCATGTTGATCTTTTAGTATGTGTTCTTGCTTTAGACCATCTTCTTTTTGGTTGTGCCATTTCAATCCCTCCTTATGCTTATAAAATTACTTTCTCTTTGTAAGTCACTCTAACATTATAATTGCTATAGTGCCTTTTGTCAAGTGTTTTAAAATTAATTTTAAATATTCGGCTTTACAAAACTAATTTGTGTATTAATTTGATATCTATCTTCTGAAGAAAGTTTTTTAGCCGAAGCCCTAAACCTTGCTAATGCAGATAAATATGCAATCCTTATATCATTATTAATTAATACTCCATCATCTGTCATACCACCTTTTATTAACATATCTGTAGCATTAATTGAATTTTTTCCATATAAATTGTTTCTTGAAACAATACTATCATAAGATGCAATACCAGGTTGATAATAAAAATACTTTGTAAGTTGCAAATTATTAGGATCATTACCTTCTATTGCACCAATATCATCTTTAGCAAGAGTAATAGAATCTTTATCATAATCAACTAATCTATAACAAACAACTTTATAATTTACATTTTCCATTTTTCTTTTTTTAGCTTCTTCATTAAATAACTTAGATCTAGGATCATAATAAACAAGCTGATTATCCATATTTTTATAACGTACTGCCATTACATTATTTTCATTATAAGTGCCATCAGCACTAGCTTGAGTTGCAAGTGCAAAACTATTCCATCCATCATTATTTTGATAATTTGGTTGCACATAAATTGAATCTCTATTTATATATTCAACTGTTTTTCCATTACTAACAACTGCATAATTACTATAAAATTTATAATTACCAATTGGCATTCCCTGCATAAATGTAAGCATAGTAGAATTATTAGCAATCATATGCCAATCAACTTCACTAATCGCAGGCATTTGATACCTATATGTTCTGCCTAAATAATCATCAAAATTCTTTACTTCATTAATTAATCCATTTTGTATACTTGCAATAACAACATCAATTCTATGTGAATCAAATGCAGATGAAGCAAGTTCAGGATCATTTCCTGGTTGTTCATAATCAAAAATTTTATTAGTTATTAAATATGCTTTTTGATGTGGATCAGTTCCTTGAACACCTGTACTATCAATTGTTACATTATATTTTCTCTTAAATGGCTCACTATCAATATTTCTATAATCATCTCCAATATCGATTCTTTTTAATATTTCATGTGCTCTTTCACTAAAAGCTTTTGCGTTAACATAATAATAATAAGCATTTAAGTCTTTGAATTCATAATCTTTGTTTTTAAAGAAACCTGCAAGATCTATATGATTCATAGTAAAGAAATTCTTTTCATCAACAGGAATTGGCATTCCTTTAATAGAAGCATATAATCTAGCCATTTCATATGTACCAATATAAACTCTCTTATTATTTTCAAGTCTAAATATTGGTATACCAGTATATGTATTATTAAAACTAAAATTATTATCCCTATTTCCAACAGTCTTAATTATTGGTTCAACTGTACCATATTCACTGCCACCATTCATAACACTATCATCAAAATAATATTTTTGATTGTTATATATAACATAATTATAATACCTAATATTCCTATATACCTTATGAAATGTATTATCTAAATGATATTGTGTATCAACTGTGGCAACATACTCGCCAAGTACCTCTGGTCCAATAACTGTATCAAAATTTAATGTAACTGTATGATTCTTATCATCAATATTAGTAACCTTTCTAGGATCAATATAATATCCCTCTAACGCTTCATACTTCCATAATCCATCATTTCCAATATATTCAGCATATACACTAATATAATTATCTAAAGTATAATTAACTATAATATTATATTGATTATTAACCGTATATTTACAAGTATAATAATTAAAAGCCTTTAACCCTTTTAATTTAGCATCTTCACTAATATCTTCATTCATCTTAAACTCAGGAGCCTTCTTAGTTTCAGTTGTTCCATAACTCGTATTATATTGCTTATCTTTTAACTCTGCGTAATTATTATATATACCATAAATATAAAATCCATCATACATATTATATAAAATAGCAGGTATATAATCATTTAATTCAGTTTTTGTATAACCACTTGAAGAAAGTCCTGTTGCCATACTACTAAAAAACGAATTTACAGATGCAGTTATATCCCTTATCCTTGATGTTCTCTCACTAGAATAATTATTATTTTGTGTATTTATTTGATATGCACGTACAGCATCATAAGTAGAATTATATAACAATGATGTATATGCAGATTCTTTTTCAGAAACTTTAATCATATTGCTCGTAAATAATCCAACAACCATAGAAATCGGAACTATTATCAAACAAAATATTACTGCTAAATGTTGATATTTCATATTTTACCTCTTTTGTTCTTTTCCATATAATATTACCAAAACACTATATTTTTTTCAATATTACAATATCTTAAAATCAATCCTACGAAGCTCCTTATTTGCATCAGCTACAACGATTCTAACTTTATCACCTATTTTGTAAATTTTAGAATTTGTTTCACCTATAGCAGTTTTTCTATTTTCATCAAAAACATAAAAGTCATCTTCCATTTTTTCATATCTAACTAATCCTTCAACAGTATTATCAAGTTCCACAAAAATACCAAACTTAGTAATTGACGAAACAATTCCATCATATTCTTCGCCAATTTTGCTTTCCATATATTCAGCTTTTTTCATATCATCCGCTTCTCTTTCAGCTTTAGTAGCTCTTTGCTCACATAATGATGATCTTGCTGCATACTTCTCAGCCCTACCATAATACTTGGTTTTAAACCAATCATTTACATCATAATCTGCTTCAATATATTTAGAAATAATCCTATGTATAAATAAATCCGGATATCTCCTAATAGGTGACGTAAAATGACAATAATACTGTCCAGCAATACCAAAATGCCCCAAATTCTCTGCATCATATCTAGCCATTTTTAAGGTTCTAAGTAATAAAGTCGATACTACTCTTTCCTCATCTTTTCCTTTAACTTGTTCCAATATTTGTGCAAAAGATTTTGATTTTACATCACTTGGCTTTCCTTTTATATGATATCCTAAATCAAATAAAAACTTATTAAAATCTTCAACCTTCTCTTCATCAGGCTTTTCATGAACTCTATAAATAAAAGGAGCATCAAGCCAATAAAATTTCTCAGCAATAGTTTCATTAGCCGTAAGCATAAATTGCTCAATTATCTCATTAGAAAAACTAGTATCATATACTCCAACATCAATGGCTCTTCCCTTTTTGTCCAAAGTAATCTTACTTTCTGGAATATTTAAAGATAAATATCCTTTTTCAATTCTTCTATTTTTCAAAATATGCGCAAGTTCAGCCATCAAATCAAGATGATTCAAATATTTTTCATCAGCAGCTATATTATCTTTAGCATAATTCTTCTTTTTATCATCATATTGACTAACAATCTCTTCATTATTTCTATCAATATCAACTTGGACTTCATGATAATTCATTCTCTTCGTAACATTTATAACACTTTTAAATACATCAACATCAATAACATCACCTCTTTTGTTAATCTTCATAACACATGACATTGCATATCTATCAACACCTTCATTTAAACTACAACAACCATTTGAAAGTTCAACAGGAAGCATTGGTATAACTCTATCAAGCATATAAACACTTGTACTCCTATTAACTGCTTCCTTATTAATCTCCGTATTTTCTCTAACATAATGACTAACATCTGCAATATGCACACCAAGTTCATAATTTCCATCAGATAATTTTTTTACACAAACGGCATCATCCAAATCTTTTGCATCTTCACCATCAATTGTAAAAATCTCTTTATCACGTAAGTCTCTTCTATATTTTAAAGAAATAGGCTCTAAACTAACAGATTTCGCTTCATTTATAACTTCTTTAGAAAATTCACATGGCAAATCAAATTGTTTAATAATAGACAACATATCAATCCCAGCTTGATCTGGAAAGCCTAAAATCTCAACAATTTTCCCTTCAGATTTTCTTCCTTCAACTGATTCCTTAATGATTTCAACAACGACCTTTTGACCATTTCTAGCATTTTTACTAAAAGCTTTTGGAATAAAAATATCCTTCTTAAAATTCTTTTTATCATCAGGTTTTACAAAACCGAAATTTTTACTTTTTTCAAAAATCCCAACTACTTTACTTGGAACAACTACATTTTTATTTTTTTCCATATTCACCTCCTCAATTTTCAAAAAAGATGCTAACCAACACGGATAGCATCTTAATAAAATATATCATAATTTATTTTAGAATAAACAAACAATTCCTACTATAACAGTTAAAACAGCAAAAACTATTCCTAAAACTATTGTCTTTTTATACATTCTTCCTGTTTTTGTTCTTGATTTATTTTTATCAAAAAACTTATTAGCCTTAGTGTTTTCATCATAAGTTTCTTCCGCTGAATGTTGGCCTTCACTTGGTTGTAATAAAGTAACAACTATTAAAGCTAAACATACAATAATATAAATTACATATAATAAATTTTTCAATACTTCTGGCATCTCTCATCTCTCCTTATTAAAACATAATTATCATAACATATAAAAAATCAAAAATCAATCTTATAATATAAGTTTATCAATTTTTGAGCCAAAATATTTTAAATAACTTTTATAAGCCTGCTTAACCTCAGTTATTCCTTCACCTGTATGTAAATTAATTATAGAATACCCAAAATCCAAACTCATAATAGTTATTAACATACATATTAGAAAATATCTAATTTTTTTAGGAATTTTTTCAACATTTCTTGCAAAAGAAGGACCAATAATATAGATACATAAAGAGCCTCCAACTCCAAAAAATACTGAATTCCTCAAACAAACTCTTCCATTAATATTCATAAACAATTTAGAATAATCCCAATATCTTATACCTGTATATTTTTCAATAACATAAGATGTAATGTATTCTAAAATCGTACAAAAAATAGTAATAAATATAAATGTCAACATAGGTGAATTTAACAATTTTCTAAGTTTTTTACTTTTCGTAAATAAAATTAACAATGCACACGCAAATCCATAAATAGGAAGCCAAGGTCCTCTCAAAAATCCCCTATTAACAAATTGCCCTTTAATAACTATAAAATAAAATACTTCCCATAACCATCCAATAATAGAAAAGAAAAAGAAAAATAACACAATTTTTGAAAATTCAAAATCAGGATATGTATTTTCATAATCTCGTTTAATCTTCTCTAAATACTCAGGAACTGGATAATAAATCTCTCTATTAACATTATCAAATAAAACATGATCATTAAATTTTTCAGAATATTTTAATCCACTTTCAATATAATCTTTTCTTAATAAATAATAAAATTCAACATAAGTAAAATTATAGTATGGATCAACTAAAATTCCTGCAACACCAATTGTTAAAACTCTTAAAATATTCCATCCCGAAAATGATAAATCTATCAAAAACGCATTCATTTTATAATGATTCATCATTTTCCTAGATAAAGTTAAAGCATTTAGAGGTTTTATTTTAGGATCTTCAGCAATTATAAAATTAACCATCCTATAAGAATAACTCTTAACAATTCCTCCAATAAGCGTCAAACTCCACAAAAACTTATAAACATCAAGTATTATTACACTTTTTACAATATTCAAATAATATTCTTTATTAAAAGCATATTTCAATCTTCCAAATTTAACTTTATAAGATTTACTCTCTAAATACATTCTAGCAATAGAAATGTTTAAAGGATTAATAATAAATATTTTCAGTAAAATAGCTAAAACTGCTAAAATAATCGCAACTACTCTATTTAACTGCTCCTGCGTAGGTTTCCCAATAATTGAATTGATAAATATTTGAATCTGTGTTTGTCCTTTAGTAAAAAAATTTGTAACTGCAACAGTAACACCTTTTCCAATATTCTTATCTTCTCTAACAGCTTTAATTAATCCATCATTATTTCCCTCAAAAAGTTCTGATAAAGCCTTATCAACATACACATCATAAATATTCTGCTTAAAACCAATATTTTCGCTCTTATTAATTCTTTCTACTTCATTAATACCATTATGAATAGTCTTCATAATTTTAACTGCAGTATTATCAATATTTTTTTCACCAATAATCAATAATGAAATAATTGTAATTAGAATGAAAACTCCGATTTTCTTGAAAAAGCCTTTTTTAGCTTCCCTTTTTAAATTCTTAATTGATTTCATTTAAGATCCCCCATTGAAATTATTTTTTCCTTCTAATTACATATCCTTCTTTACATTCAATAGGTAATTTCATTAAAACACTTTGACCAGCTCTACCAGGATTTACAAAATCAACATTTTCGCCAGTCTCTACATCCCACATTTCATCAATCTTAAATCTAACAGGTGTGATTTCTCCAGGAACAATAATTTCCATCTCATCACCAACAAGTAATTTATTTCCAATTCTTACAACAGATTTATCAGGATCATATTTAGTTACTTGACCACCATATTCATATTGTAAATTATATTGTTTATTATCATAAGAAACATTATCATCAATACTCTTTTTATTAAAAAAGAACTCAGTAATATCCCTTGTCTTAGTTTTTTCAAGCTCATTATAATATTTAGTACTATCAAAGCTTTCAGGATTTTTAACATAATCATCAATAGCAGTTCTATAAGCATTAACAACACCTGCTAAATAATATTCTGACTTAAGTCTTCCCTCAATTTTGCAACTTGAAACGCCAAGCTTTACAATTTCAGGAATTTCATTAATCAAACATAAATCCTTAGAAGACATTACATATGTACCATTATCATCCTGCTCAACAGGCATAATATTTCCAGGATTATTTGCTTCTTCAATATAAACATTATATTTCCATCTACAACTCTGTGCACAATCACCACAATTAGCACTTCTTCCAGACATATATTGACTTAAAAAACATCTTCCAGAATATGCCCAACAAATAGCGCCATGTATAAACATCTCAGTTTCCAAACTTTCAGGAATATTATCAATAACCTTTTTAATATCTTCCTTATTCATTTCTCTAGAAAGAATAACTCTACTAGCACCATTCTTTTGCCAAAATCTTGCAGTATGTGCACTAAGAGTATTTGCCTGTGTACTAATATGAATTTCAATATTAGGTGCTATATCATGAATTAATTGAATAACTCCTCCATCAGCAGCAATAATCGCATCAACTTTCAATTTATCAAGCAATCTAATTTGCCTTTCCATTGCCTCATACAAATCATCTGAAGCATAAGTATTTAAGGTAACATGAACCCTTTTTCCTATACTATGTGCATAATTTATAATTTTAGCAAGTTCTTCCTCATTAATTGGTGAACGTGATCTAAGTGATAATTCACCTGTTCCACAATATACAGCATCAGCGCCATACATAAATGCTACTTTTGCTTTTTCAAATGAACCTGCCGGTGCTAATAATTCCGGTTTTTTAATCATTTCAATTCCTCCTCAAGGACACATTATATAATATATTAGCTCTTTTTTCAATAATATACCAACACTATAGACTACATTGTTGAAAAATCAAGCATTTTGCCATATAATATAGCAAATTAATAAACAAGGACAAATAAAATGATACAAAAATATTTAAACAAACTAGAATATAATCTAATAATAGAGAATTTAATAAAAAATTGTAGAACATTTATCGGAAAAGAAATAGCAAGTAAATTAGAACCATCTTCAAATGTTGAAAAAGTCAGTAGAACACTTGAAGAAACAAGTGAAGCAGTTAATCTTTTTTCAAAATATGGTTCTTTCCCCATCTCTGAAATAGACGATTTAACAATTGGATTAAAACAAATTGAAAGTTATATAAATTTATCAGCTAAAAATCTATTAAATTTTGCAGATATACTATACATGTCAAAAGAATTAAAAGATTATCATAAAGATGCTCAAGAACATTCACAATATTTAGATAAATACTTTGACGACTTATATATAAATCAAGATATTGAAAGAAAAATCCATTCAAGCATATTATCAGAAGATACAATCGCAGATTCTGCATCACCAAAATTAAACCAAATCAGAAGAAATAAAAAAAATCTAGAATTGCAAATCAAAAACACCTTAAACAAAATGATTCATTCAACAACATATTCCAAATACATGATGGATCCACTTGTAACAATTAGAAACAATAGATATGTAATCCCAGTAAAAGAAGAATATCGCAATCAAATAAAGGGATTTATACATGATACATCAAGCAGTGGCTCAACTGTTTACATCGAACCAATGTCAGTATTTGAAATTAATAACTCAATAAATACTTTAAATATTGAAGAACAACACGAAATTGAAAGAATATTAAGTGAATTATCAAATAATCTATTCCCCCTATATGGATTTTTAAAACAAAACTTAAATTTGATAGGAAAACTAGACTTTATAACTGCAAAAGCAAGATATTCAATAGACAATGATTGTACCAAACCAGAAATCGGTAATTTTATAGAATTAAAAAATGCTAGACATCCTTTAATAAACAAAAACCAAGTAGTTCCAATTAATATCGAAATTGGAAAAACATATAGAACACTTGTAATTACAGGTCCAAACACAGGAGGTAAAACTGTAACCTTAAAAACTGTCGGACTACTTTCCTTAATGGCCCAATCAGGAATTCACATTCCAGCATCAGATAACAGTACAATTAAAATTTTCGATAATATATTTGCAGACATTGGAGATGAACAAAGCATTGAACAATCTTTAAGTACCTTTTCATCACATATGACAACAATTGTAAATATATTAGAAAACTTCACAATTGATAGCTTAATTTTAGTAGATGAATTAGGCTCAGGAACAGATCCAATAGAAGGTGCAAACTTAGCAATTAGCTTACTAGAAAGATTTTATGAATATGGCGCATTTACATTAGCTACAACCCATTACCACGAAATAAAAAATTATTGTTTATCAAATAAAGGTTTCGAAAATGCCAGTGCAGAATTTGATATCGAAAACATGCGTCCAACATATAACATATTAATGGGTATCCCTGGAAAAAGTAATGCTTTCGCAATAAGTCAAAGACTTGGAATTCCAAAAGAAATCATCGAAAGAGCAAGTTCTTTAATCAGTAAACCAGACACAGATATCGAAACACTCATGAAAGATATCTATGATTCAAAAATTAAAATTGAAGAAGAAAAAAAGGAAATTGAAAAAAATCTAAATCAAATTCAAGTATTAAGAAAATCACTAGAAAATGATGTAACTGATAAACTAAAACATGAAAAAGAAAAAATTGAAGAAGCTAGAAATGAAGCAAAGCAAATCTTAATTGACGCAAAAGAAGAAGCAAATGAAATCATCTCTAAATTAAGTAAAATGCAACAAGCAGACATCAAAAAAGCCGAACACCTACGCAACAAACTAAACGACTTAGTTAATAATTCCAAAGCCAAAGGTTTGGACCTCAGCGTTCTTCTATCACTAAACAACAAAGCTCCAGAAACACTTGCCAAATCATCAAAAACAAATTCAAAAGTAAATATCAAAAATAACAAAGCACAAACAATCAAATCAGAAATAAATGTAATTGGTGAAACTGTCGCAGTAGCAACTGAAATAATAGATCAATACTTAGATTCTTGCTATATGGCAGGATTAAAAGAATGCCGAATAATTCATGGCAAAGGAACAGGAAAATTACGACAAGGAATACATGAATTCCTAAAAAAATCACGATATGTAGACAACTACTACACTGCTGGATTCACAGACGGAGACATCGGCGCAACAATTGTAAAATTAAAATCAAAACATTAAAACCTAAAGAGTGAATAGATAAAATATCTACTCACTCTTTTCATGTAGTATAAATTGATTATTTACATAATTTATACTATAATAATACAGTAGTTTATTAACCATAGCACATTGAAATTGAATAATTGAATTACAAAATGAATATTAAGATTGAAAAGATATATATCCCAAAGTTCATTAAAACAAATTCTTTTATGCATCACGGAGGTTATATGTTAAATATTGTAAAAGACCTAAAAGAAGCAAATTGCATTACACATTCCGGCAAATTTCATGCCGACGAAATCATGGCAACTGTTATATTAAATAAAATAATGCCAGTAAACTTATTGCGGGTAAGTGAAGTCCCTAAAACTATTAAATCAGATATAATCGTTTTTGATATCGGTGGAGGAAAATTTGATCACCACCAAAAAAATAAAAACGGATATAGAAAAAACGGCTTGCCCTATGCCAGCGCAGGATTAATTTGGAAAGAATTTGGCATCAACGTAATAAAAAAAATGAGTCCAAATGATCAGAAATTAAACTATCAAGCCATATTTCAAAATATTGACCAAAAGTTAATCCAAGGAATAGATGCGATTGATAATGGAGTTCCTATGGCCATAAATTTCAGCTGCATGCACATTTCAAAGATTTTATCTGACTTCAATCCGTCTTGGGAGGACACAACAATAGTTGAAGAACAGTTCAAAAAAGCTTTCAAAATGTGTCAAGAAATCTTCGACAATTGTGTAAAAAGAGCAATATCAAAGGAAAAATCTAGAATAATTGTTGAAGATTTTATAGAAAAGAGCTCAGATAACATCCTAATTTTGGACTATTTCCTACCATGGAATGATCACCTTTTGGATTCAAAAAATCCAAAAGCAAAAAATGTACTCTATTGTATATTTCCATCAGACAGAGAGGGATATATAGTTCAATCAATTTGTAAGAGTACAAATTCTTTAGAGGTGAGAAAAAGATTTCCAAAAGATTGGTGGGGATTAAATCGAAAAGACCTACCATATAGAACAAATATAAAGACAGCTCTGTTCTGCCATCCAAAAGGGTTCATTGCTGGGGCCAAAACTTTAGATGATGCTATAAAAATGGCACATCTAGCAATAAATGCATAAAATTTCAAAAAGAGTGAAAAATGCAACTGCATCTTCACTCTTTTATTTTTGGAGCGAGCACCGGGAATTGAACCCGGAACTTCGGGTCGGAAGCACGACATTTTGCCATTAAACTATGCTCGCATATATATAAATTATAGTATTTAAAATAAAATAAGTCAATTAAGCATTATAAAAGCCATACTATCACAGTACAGCTTTTACAAATTTATTTAAAAAATTTCTCCCATTCATCATCCCCTCTTGTTTACACAATTATTCTCTAATTAAATAATTAAAATCCTTATATTTATTATTAATAATCAATTCCTTAATAGCAGTAGGTTTTAAATCAATATTTTTAATTTCATCAATGCTAAACCAATAAAAATTATAATTAAAAATCCTACCATCATCATTTTCTTGAACACTCCAATTATTATTATTTAATTCACTTTCAGGATTAATCAAAAAATAATTTTCAATAAAATGCTCTAATACACCATTCTTCATATAAAAATTTTCATGCACACAAAATAATTTCGACAATTGAATATTACATCCAACTTCCTCTAAAATCTCTCGCCTTATAGCAGCTCTCGAACTTTCACCAAGTTTAACATGTCCTCCAGGCAAAATATAATAATCATAACCATCAATTTTTTGAATTAAAAACTTTCCATTTTGCTCTATCAAACCAGCAACTCTATAATGAAAACTAAACTTATCATTTTTAATTCTAATATCTTCAGACATATAATCCTCCTAATATTCTTCAATACTAACAACAATTTTTTCAACATCATCAGTATATTTCTTTTCAACTAAAATTTTACTAACTTGATTATCATCCCTTATAACAAAATTATTCAAGCTATCAAGTACAACTTTAGCAATATTATCAGCATCAGGTTTTTTAGTAGGACTAATCAAATCCTTAAGCATCAATTCTTTATCTACCTTACGTGTGGACGTTGGAATCTTAAAATATGCAACAATAGAAACAAAAACTCTATTAGTAATATTCAATTGTTTCCTATATTTTATAAAAAAAGCTTGTTGAATTAAGGCCTCATAATCCTTTGTTCTATTAGGAGTATAAACATGGCCAGAATTCATATTAATCCTAGGCCTTTCTTTACCAATTATTTTTCCTTCAACTTCAAATTCATATATCATATAAAACCCTATTCCAAACTACAATTAGAAACTGAATTAATACCATTTAATAACTTATCACCTTTTTTTATAATAAGATCTAGTTTATCAAGCATTACAAATAATTTATGTTTTCTACCAACCAAAGCTTTTTCAACACTCTCTTTACCATTATTAAAATTTGAAGTAATCAATTTCAATTTATCATATTGTATTTTTGTTAAATTATTTTCTTCTTTAGAAATTTCTCTATAATCATTCTTTTTTCCATTAAATTTTCGAGTAACTTCACGAATTTCATCAATAAAATAAACTTTTTCTTCAACTGAATCAATAAATTCTTCTTCAGACTTCTCATTCAAAGAATACTTCCTAGCAATATACTCTAAATTTTTCCTAAAGCCTACAGTATTTCTCTCATTAGTAATATATTCTCTAGCAGATCCATATTTATCAAATATTTCATCACTAGGTAATAAAGAAGTTTTATCAAGTGTTTTTATCAATTCAAGTCTTATTCCCTCTTTTTCTGAAATTATTTTTTGCAATTCATCAGTAATATTTTCTAATTCTAAACATTTTTCTACAAAATTCCTTTTTAACTCTAAAGAATCAATATCATGATTTAAATTATTCCCAATATATAAAGCAATTTCATTAATATCTTCACTTAATTCATCACTTTTAAACTCAATCAAAGCATTTTTAATATCATCTTTCCCATTATTAAAATAATCTACATATTTATTATGAAAAATTCCCAAAACTGCATCAACTTTATCCAAAATTTTTATATCATCAAAATCTATTTCATCATTAATAGAAAAAAGCCATTTACCATAAAAAATATATTTACTTTGCTCTTCTAGCTTATTCTCTCTTTCATTAAGTTCCATCACTCTATTAATTATTTTATTTTCAACATCATCCATAGAATTAACTACAATTTCATTATCAGAATAATTTTCATTTATCATCAATTTTTTATTCTTAAAAAATAAAGAAAAGAACTTTTTTATCTGTTGTTTCAATCCCATAACTACCTCTAAATGCAAAAATCTAGATATATTATAAATATATCTAGATTTTAAATCAATATATTTCAAGCATTTGCAAATTTAATGTAATACATATTATTTACAATTTTCGCCCTTCATGCATTTTCTTTCAAAAAACTTAACTAATTCTATAATTGGAATTATAGCAAACGCAAGTGTAAACGCAACCATAAATTCAGTGAAATCAATACTTTCAAATCCAAATAAGTTTACAAAAAACGGAATATAAATTACTCCTAATGTAAATACTATAGTCAAAATAACAGCTCCTAGTAACCACCAATTAAAACTATTCAACTTAAAAATTGATTTTCTTTGTGATCTCATACAAACAGCATGGAACATTTCAACAAAATTCATAGTCAAAAAAGCCATACTCATTCCATGTCTTGATTCTGCTAATAAAAATCTACCATTTTCTAAGAACTCACCCATAAAAAATGAAATAGTTACTAAAATAGCCATAACTATACCCTGCCAAATCATATCTGCACCAGCACCATCTGCAAAAACAGAATCATTAGTTTTTCTAGGTTTTCTCTTCATTATATTACCTTCAGCTTTTTCTGTACCAAGAGCAAGTCCTGGGGTTGAATCAGTAATCATATTAATCCAAAGTAAATGTGCAGGAGTTAAAAATGTAATTCCAAGCAATGATGAAATAAATATTACCAAAACTTCTGCCATATTTGTTGATAATTGAAATTGAATTACTTTTCTAATATTATCATAATTCTTTCTTCCTTCTTCAACAGCATTAACAATTGTTGCAAAATTATCATCAGCAATAATAATATCTGATGCACCTTTAGTAACATCAGTACCAGTAATGCCCATTGCAACACCAACATTAGCTTGTTTAATAGAAGGGGCATCATTAACACCATCACCAGTCATTGCAGTAATATAATTTATTTTTTGCAAAGCTTTAACAATCCTAGTTTTATGTTCTGGTTGTACTCTAGCAAAAACACTCACTTTTTTAACAACATCAATTAATTCTTCTTCTGTAAGTCCATCAATTTCAGAACCAGTCCTTGCGTTTTTAGCATCATTTATAATTTTTAATTGCTTAGCAATCGCAACAGCTGTATCAATATGATCACCAGTAATCATAATAGGTCTAATACCTGCACTTTTACATCTATCAATAGCATCAAAAACTTCATCTCTGCAAGGATCAATCATACCAACAAATCCAATAAAAATTAATCCATTCTCTAATTTCTCAGAACTAACTTCATCACTAAGCTTATTAAACGTTTTATAAGCACAACCTAAAACTCTTAATGCTCTATCTGCAAATTCTTTATTTTTAGCAAAAATATTATTTTTAAAATCATCCGTTATTTCTTTAATTTCACCATTTTCTAAATAAAAATCACAATGATTTAGCAATATCTCACAAGCACCTTTAGTAAATTGAACATATTTTTTATCAAAATACTTATCATTATCTATTTTTACTTCATGTACAGTACTCATCATTTTTCTCATAGAATCAAATGGAACTTCTTGAACTCTAGGTAAAACATTTTCTAATTCATTTTTATCAAATCCTAATTTAAAAGCATATTCAACTAATCCATTTTCTGTAGGCTCACCATCAGCAATACCATTTTCTTTATTAATCTTAGAATCAGAACACAAAGCCATTGCTTTTGATAATAATTGAACATCACTTTGATTTGAATCTTCCCAAGTAAATGATTCAACAACAGTCATTTTATTTTTTGTTAAAGTTCCAGTTTTATCAGTACAAATAACCTGCACACAACCAATAGTCTCAACAGTATTAAGCTTTCTAATTAAAGCCTTTCTCTTAGACATTTCAGTAACACCAATTGACAAAATAACCGTTACAACAGCAGGTAAACCTTCAGGTATTGCTGCAACAGCAAGTGCAACAGCCATTAATGTTGTATCAATAAAATTACTAGGTGTAAAACTTCCACTTTTTATTAATCTAACAATAAATACTAAAACACAAATAACAAGAACTATCTTTGTTAAAGTTTTTGATAATTGCGCCATCTTCTTTTGTAATTGTGTAACTTCCTTTTTAGCAGATTGCAATCCAGTAGCAATTTTACCAATTTCCGTATTCATGCCAACTTCAGTAATAACTGCTTTTCCTCTACCATAAGCAATAGTACTTCCACTATAAACCATATTAGTCCTATC
Organism: Clostridiales bacterium; assembly: GCA_013333035.2. GTDB lineage: Bacteria > Bacillota > Clostridia > TANB77 > CAG-508 > CAG-793. The sequence goes on from JABCPQ020000017.1 coordinate 55,035, forward strand.
TGCTAAAGGAATCAAATTATTATTACTAGAACTCATATTTAAAATATCTATTAATTTATTAACTGGAACAGATTCTCCAGTTAAAGTTGACTCATCAGTCTTCAAACTATATGATTCAATTAATCTACAATCAGCAGGAACCAAATCCCCCGCTTCAAGCACAATTACATCACCTTTAACTAAATCTTCACTTTTTATAACAATCACTTTACCATCTCTAATAACCTTAGAAGTGGCAGCAGTCATCTTTTTTAAAGAATCAATAGCCTTTTCTGCCTTTCCTTCCTGAATCAACCCCATAATAGTATTAATAATTACGACAAATAAAATAATAAAAACATCTGTAAAAGATTCATTCTGTATCTTAGCCAAAACAGCTGAAATCACTGCAGTAACCAATAACATTATAATCATAGGATCTTTTAAAGAATTAAAAATCTTCTTTAAAACACCATCTTTCTTACCTTCCTCAATTTTATTTTTACCATTCTCTTCTAATCTCTTATTAGCTTCAACAGATGTCAAACCATTTTCATTTGAATCAAGTTCTTTCAAAACATCCTTAACATTTTCTAAATAATATTTCATACAAACCTCTAAACTTTCTCCCCTATTTTCAAAAAAACTTTTTCAATTTTCTTGTTACAATCTTCTATAAATCTTATTTTCTTTAACAATCCAAATAATTTAAAAATCCACACTCTAAATTGTTCAATAATCAATCCTGTAACAAAAATTTTACAAACAGTTAAAATCATCATCAAATATAATTTATCACTCGCAATATATTGATATGGATTAATTCTCTCCCACATTTTCCAAGCATAATCATCATTTTGATGATATAAATAAACACCTAAAATCAAACCAGCAATATAATTTATAACAATATTTAACACTCTAACTTTAATATTCAAACTTTTGAAAAAGAAAAATATTGCTACTGACTCAATAAATATAAACAAATTATTATAACTTAATCCAAATCCAATATAACTTTGAACAATATTAAATTTAGAATCTTTTTTCAAAATAACTTTTATATAAACTTGAATTGCAATCATTGCAACATATAATAAAAAACACCAAATCTTTTTAAAATTCTTATCATAATAAAGTCTAATACATCCAGCAAAAGCATATAAAAAAACAAACCAAAATAAACTATATCCATTTCTACCTTCTAAAACATCATTTCCTGGGTAAATAGTTTTAAAAACGCAAAGTAATAATCCTAAAATAACTACTCCTCTTATAAACTGCTTTTTATCAAGTACTTCTGCCAATTTATTAATAAATGGAATCAATAAATAAAGCCCCATATATGCTGTAACAAACCAATATCTATTAGATATAAAAGGAAAAAAGTTTTTAATCAAATGATATATATTAAACTCTTTTTCACCTTTATAAACAACCCACAAATACATAAAAATTGAATAAGCAAGGAGTTGCAACTCAAGCTGAAGAATTTTCTTAAATTTAGTTTTTGATTTAATCATATAATATCCACTAATCATAACATATACATTAACGCAAACAATACAAGCAAATTCAATAGCATTAACAATATAATATTCCATTGTTCCTTCAACAACATTTTGTAATATCCCACCAAAAATTAAATAATGATGAATAATTATCATAAACATTGCTACAATTCTTAATAATTCAAAATTAGCATCTCTAACTTTTTTCTTAACCTTCACTATTTCTTCTTTTTCCATAATCACTCCCAATTACAAATATTTTATATAAATTATTATCGCAATTTGAATAATCAATATTAACGGAAAACCTATCTTAAAATACCACTTTTGTGTTTTATGCCTAAAAGCATACATTCCTAATATTCCACCAATACTTCCACCAAAAACACAAAATAAAAATAACGCTTTTTCACTAACTCTCCATTGATTAATCTTTGCCTCATGTTTATCATATCCCATAATCAAAAAAGTAACAACATTCATCATAAATAAATATATTAACACATTTTTTAATGGTATATATACAATATTAAAAAAATTCATAATAAACTCCTAATTCGTTGTAATTATATCATATAAACCTAAATATTATATAAAATTTAAATAATTTCAAAATAAAAAATCTAATATCACTATTAGATTTTTTACCATATTCATATAATAAATTAATTTAAAGGCTTCATTGTTGGGAATAATAAAACATCTCTAATTGAAGCAGAATTAGTTAATAACATTACTAATCTATCAATACCCATTCCCATACCACCTGTAGGAGGTAATCCAATTTCAAGAGCATTAATATAATCTTCATCCATCATACCAGCTTCTTCATCACCTTTATCTCTATTTCTAATTTCATTTAAAAATCTTTCATATTGATCAATAGGATCATTCAACTCTGAGAATGCATTAGCATATTCTCCACCAGCAATAAACAATTCAAATCTTTGAACCATTGTATCACTACCTTTAACTTTCTTAGCTAATGGTGAATTTTCAATAGGATATTCATAAACAAAAGTTGGATTAACAATTGTCTCTTCACATTTTTCATCAAATATTTGAGCTAATATATCTCCTCTTGATTGTTTAATTGGATCCAATGCAATTCCTAAAGATTTTAAAGCTTCTTGCGCTTCTTCATCAGTTTTTATAGTATTAAAATCAACACCAGTAACTTCTTTAACAATTTCAGTCATTGTTACTTTTCTCCAACCAGGAGTTAAATCTATTTCACGTCCTTGGAAATTTACTTTTAATGTTCCTAAAACTTTTTGAGCAACTGTTGTTATTAATTTCTCTGTCACATTCATCATATCATCCAAATTTTGATATGCAGCATAAAGTTCAAGTTCTGTGAATTCAGGATTATGTTTAATATCCATACCCTCATTTCTAAAAACTCTATTCATTTCATATACTCTATCAAATCCACCAACAATTAATCTCTTAAGATTTAATTCAAGAGCAATTCTTAAATACATATCAATATCAAGAGTATTATGATGTGTTATGAATGGTCTAGCAGAAGCTCCACCAGAAATATTATTTAAAATTGGTGTTTCAACTTCTAAATATCCCAAATTATCAAGAAATGATCTAATTTCTTTTAATATTTGAATTCTCTTAATAAATGTATCCTTAACTTCAGGGTTAATTATTAAATCAACATATCTTTGTCTATATCTTAAATCAGTATCTTTTAAACCATGAAATTTTTCAGGTAATGGTCTTAATGATTTAGAAAGCAATGTAACTTCTTTAGCATGAATTGATATTTCACCTGTCTTTGTTTTAAACACAAATCCTCTAACACCAACAATATCTCCAATATCATCTTCTTTAAAAGCTTTATATGATTCTTCTCCTAAATCATTTACACTAACATATAACTGAATCTTTCCATATGGATCTTGAACATGAGCAAAAGATGCTTTTCCCATTATTCTCTTTCCCATTATTCTTCCAGCAATTGCAACTTCTTTTCCTTCTAAATCTTCATAATTTTCGAATATTTCAGTAGTTACATGACTTCTATTAAATTCTGTAATCTCATAAGGATTTTTTCCAGCTTCTATTAAAGCCTTTAATTTTTCTTTTCTAACTTGAATTAAATGATTTTCATCAAGTTCTTCAATTTGATTTTGATTATTATCATCCATAATCGTTCCTCCATTCTCCTTAATGTTACTCTATTATAGCCTAAAGTCACAATTTTGTAAATAAAAACCATAAAATTAATAAACTCACACTGACATAATCAATTCTAAAGCATGTTGTTTTGCAATATTTGTTACTTCACCATTAGAAATTCTAGCAATCTCTTCTACAACTTCTTCTTTGTTAAGTTTTTTAACGGCTGTAGCAGTTCTACCATCAATAGTATTCTTATAAATAAAATAATTAGAATTACCAACAGCAGCAATACTTGGCTGATGTGTAATACAAATAACTTGATGTGTTTCACCAATTCTTCTCAATTTCTTACCAACAGACTTTGCTGCTTTTCCACTAATTCCTGTATCAATTTCATCAAATATCAAAACAGGTGTATCATCAGTATCTGCAAGAACATTTTTTATAGCAAGCATAATTCTAGACATTTCACCACCAGAAGCAATTTTTGATAATTCATTCTCTTCTTCTCCAACATTTGGTGAAATATAAAATTCAACATCATCTCTTCCAAATTGATTAAAATCATCAACTAACTTTACTTTAGCATTAAATTTCGCATTTTTCATTTCTAAATCAACGAGTTCACAATTGATTCTATCATTTAATTTAACAGAAATATCATTTCTAAAATCATGCATCTTTATAGAAATAGTATTCATAGAATCAATAACTTGCTCTAACTCATTTTTTAGCTTTTCATTTTCTTCATCCAAATTATTTATTCTATTAATTTCAGCTTCAATAGAATCCTTATATCTTAAAATTTCTTCAATAGAATTACCATACTTTCTTTTCAATGTATGAATTAAATCAATTCTACTCTCAAGTTCATTAATTTCATTTTCATCAAAATACATATCATCATTCATTAAATTAATTTCATGTGAAAATTCTTCCAACTCATAATAAATATTCCTAATTTCTTCAAGCTTTTTATCATATTTACTATCAATATTTGCAATCTTTTCAATTGCTTTTACTGCATTTCCAATCATAGCCATTGCTTTATCAGAACTATCCACTGTTTGAGAAATCGACGTAGAAATCTTTTCAGAATTCAAATATATATTACGTTTCTCATTTAATTCATTTTCTTCATCAATCTTCAAATTAGCATTATCTATTTCATCAAATTCATATTGTAATAAATCAAGTTTCCTTTCACGCTCTTTATTATCAGACAAATTCTCTTTTAATTTCTTTTTAATATCAATGTATTTAGAATATTTTTCACTATAATCAAGTTTCAATTTTAACAAATCTTCACCACAATAATTATCCAAATAATCTATTTGATACATTTTACTTAAAATCTTCAAATTATCATTTTGTCCATGAATATCAATTATATTACTCATAAAATTCTTAAGTTCAGTAACAGTAACTAGTCTACCATTAATTTTACAAGTATTTCTACCATTTAAATGAACTTCTCTACTTATAACTACATTACCATCTGGAAATTCATCATCATTTTCTAAAAATAAATTTAATTCAACAAAAGAATATTCTTCTCCCCTCCTAATTATTTCTTTAGAAAATCTCCCACCTGAAATAATATTTATCGAATCTATAATTAGTGTTTTTCCAGCACCTGTCTCACCTGTAAGTACATTAAAACCCTTATCTAATTCAATAGTTAAATCATCAATAATACCAACATTTTTAATATGTAACGTAGTAATCATATTTGCTTCTCCTTAAAACGATTGTTCGATTATGATTATACAAACATTTATTCGTATTGTCAATATTTATTCAATAAACATACATACATTTTTATAACATTTTTCAACAATTTCCAAAATCAAAATATAATAAAAAAGCTATAGTAAATATACTATAACTTTCATATCTATTATTCATGAATATTTGTAAAATTCGAATATTTTGAAGCAAGCCAATTCTTTTCTGCCGTATTTTTCACTTTAATATCAGTATTACGATTTTTATTAGTATCAAATGCAAAATTTGATCCACTAGGCAACTTAGTAAATTCAAAATTATCTAATTTTAAATTTTGCAAATTACCACATCCTGAAAACATATAGAAAACTGAAGGAACTGCATCAGTTTTAAAACTACTAGCATCTAAATTAATCAAATTAGAACATCCATTAAAAGTAGAATTAAAATTCTTAACTTTCGAAGTATCAAATGTATGTAAATCTAAATTTGTAAGAGCTGAACAGTTCATAAAAGCTGTCATCATATTATTAACATTAGGTGTTGTAAAACCATTTAAATTAAGATTAGACAAAAATCTACAACCATAGAACATAGCATTCATATTAGTAAGAGCTTTATTATCCCATCTGCTCAAATCCAAATTATTAACTTTACTATTATAAAACATTAAGCCCATATTAGTAACCTTTTTAGTATTCCAATTTGAAACATCAACATCTTCTAAATTAGATGTATTATAGAACATATTATTCATTGCTGTAACATTTTCAGTATTCCAATTATTAACTTCCAATTTTTTAATAGTCTTGCAATCTGAAAACATAGCAGTAAAATCTTGAGCTTTTGAAACATTCCAATTTTTCACATCCAATTTTTCAACACTGTTCATTCCTGCAAACATTCCATTAAATCTCATCGCAGAACTTGTATCAAAATTAGAAACATCAACTTTAGCTAAATTAGTACATCCCCTAAACATATTATTAAAACTTACAACATTCCCAGTTTTAAAACTAGAAAGATCCAATTCTTCTAACTTTGGACTATTATAAAACATTGATTCCATATTAACTGCAACACGCGAATCAAAATTATTAAAAATAATTTTCTTTAAATTTTTATTATTTGAAAACATTCCAATTATATCTCTAACTTTAATTGGATGAAATGACGAAACATCTATAGTCTCAATATCATCCATTTTTTCAAACATATATGAAAATCTATCTGCATTACTAACATCCCAACCAGTAAAATTAATATTTTTTATATTTTTTGCATTACTAAACATATATCCAAAATCTTTAACCTTAGAAACATTCCAACTTGAAAAATCATAATCAGTTTTTCAACCTGTTCCACTAAATGAATAAGACATACTGGTAACATTTGAAACATTTAAATCAGATGGATTAAAATTTTTAAGAGAACGAGTATTCTTAAACATTCCAACCATATTTTCCAATGAAACTGTATTAGTTCCAGCCATATTTAACGTCTCTAAGTTAGTTGCTTCAGAAAACATATTAGATGCATCTCTTAAAGCAGATAAATTCAATGATGATAAATCTAAATTTTGAATGCCACTGCCATAAAAACATTGACTAGTAGCAGTTATTGAAGATGTATCAATACCACCCCAATTAATATTTCTTAAAGATTTGGTATTATAAAACATATTTCTAAGACTCCAATTTCCGCTTAAATCAAAATTTGTAAAATCAACATCAGTCAAATTAGTTAACTGACTAAACAAATTTTCAGAATTTCTAATTTTTACTTTACCATTAGCAGATATAACAAAATCATACTTACTAGGATCAGTTGCATTTTTAGTATACCACGCAATAACATTTCCCTTTTTTCCTTCAGATACATCAAAACTTCCAACCACTCCAGGAGGTGGAGTTGTTCCCTGATCAGAAAAACTAATTTTTGCAATTTTTGTTAAATCAAAAGTATTACCAAAAAAGTTACCACCAAGACTTCTAGAAGCTAAATATGATTGTGGCACATCAACTCTTATCATATTCTTATATTCTGCAGAATAAGGACTTACAACTTTAATATCCATATCTGCACCATTATTTCTAAGTACTTCATCATATACACTTTGTGGTATCTCAAATTTTCCCATATAATTATTTCCTGCCGGAACATTAATACCATTAGCAACTACATTACCTTTATATCTTATTTCAATCTTAATAGGGTATTGATTATTATTTTGAACATTAAAATCAATATCAGAAGTTGCCGAAGATATAGCTGTAATTACCCTATTAACTATTAAATTATATTGATCAGGTTTAAGCTCTAAACTTGCACTTTTTTGCAATATATATTTTGAATTAGTCGCAGGAATAATCATAATCGCTACAACAAAAACAATCCAAACAAAATATTTTTTCAAAAATTTTTTCAAATCAATTTCTCCCTTTGACCTCATTTGTACCTCTCTCGAACAAGCATTTTATCATTGTATACAATTTAACTCAACAAAATAAAATAATTGTAATAAATAAAAAAAGTTATAGTAATATCCATAACTTTTTTCATTTACATATTATTATTGTTGCTTTGCTGAATTCTTAATTTGACTACCATATTGAGACATCATATATGAATAATAATCAAAAGGCTTCATAGTATTTGGTACTCCATAATCAGATCCAAAAGTCTCAACTCTAATTGATTTAATTTTTACTGGAGTTACAGGTTTATCTGCTGTTTTATTAGTATCTTTAGAATCACGAGTTTCAACATCAACATTTGAAATCTTTTTAGCAATATCAAGACCTGTCAATAACCTACCAAATGCAGCATATTGACCATCTAATTGAGTATTATCAGCTGTCATAATGAAAAACTGTGCTGAAGCTGAGTTATAACCTTTTTTAGCTAAGCTTTGACCCATTTGAGTATAATCTGCTCTAGCCATTGATAATGTCCCTTCTGTATGTTTAAGTGTATTTTTCTTAAAACCATTTAAAATAAACTCACCTGGAATAGAATACTCATCTGTTGAAGAATATCCTAATTTATCAAGAGTAGCATTACCTGCACCAGTACCTTTTGGATCACCACCTTGAATCATAAAATTAGGAATTGTTCTATGAAAAGTTAAACCATCATAAAAACCATTATTAGCCAATTTAATAAAATTAGCAACTGTATTTGGAGCTTGATCAGGATATAACTCTGCTGTCATAGTTCCATAATTTTCAACTTCTATTGTAGCAATCGGATTTTTTACTACTTCATTCTTCTTTTTTATAGCACCAGTAATAGTAGCAGCAATTCCACAAATCAACAATACTGCTAAAATACAAGAAATTATAAATACTACATTATCAAACATTTTTTTCTTTTCTTCATCACTCTTACGAACTTTATATTTCTTCTTAACTTCAACTTTTTCTTTTTTATCTTTATTCATAACCATACCTTTCTACTAAAATTTATTATTCATAATTACACTTAAAGCTTCATTAATATTCTTAGCTCCAATTATATTCAAATCATATTTATTTTTCAACATTTTTTTATTATTATATGGAATAATAACTTTTTTTATACCAAGTCTCTCAACTTCATTAAGCCTCTTCTCTATTAAATTAACAGACCTGATTTCACCAGTAAGACCAAGTTCACCAATAAAACAAACATCTTTAGGTATATATATATCCTTAAAACTTGAAACCATAACAATAGCAACACCCAAATCAACTGCAGGCTCAGCAAGTTTCATACCACTTGCAATATTCAAATAAACATCCTGATTACCAAGATTAATTCTAGCACACTTTTCTAAAACTGCAATCAATAAAGCCTGTCTATTATAATCAAAACCATTCGCAGTTCTTTTTGGTAAACCATAAACACTTGGAGTTGTCAATGCTTGAATCTCAACAAGCAATGGCCTTGTACCTTCAACACTACATACTAAAACAGAACCACTATGTTTCTCATCTGTCTCAGAAATTAACAAAGACGAAGGATTTTTAACTTCAACCATACCTTCATTCTCCATTTCAAACATACCAATCTCATTAGTTGATCCAAATCTATTTTTTACACTTCTAACAATTCTATAAGAAAAAAATCTCTCACCTTCAATATATAAAACAGTATCAACCATATGTTCTAAAACTCTAGGACCTGCAATATTTCCTTCTTTAGTAACATGCCCAATTAAAATAGTAGTAACAGCGTTTTGCTTACAACACCTCATAATTCTAGCAGTAATTTCTCTAACTTGACTAACAGTCCCCGGAGGTGAAGTTATTTCAGAAGAAAACATCGTTTGAATTGAATCAATGACAACTAATTTTGGATTCATTTCTTCAATTTCTTTTTCAATATTGTCCATATCTGTTTCACCTAAAAACATCAAATTCTCATTATGTATTTGAAGTCTATCAGCTCTCATTTTAACTTGTTCAACAGACTCTTCTCCAGAAACATATAAAACCTTACCATCATCATTAGCAATTTTATCACAAATTTGCAAAACTAAAGTAGATTTTCCAATTCCAGGCTCTCCTCCAATTAATACTAAAGAACCCTTAACAAGTCCACCACCTAAAACTCTATTAACCTCTTGATATCCAGCATCAAATCTAAAAGATTCCTTACCCTCTACATCATTTAACTTAACAGGTTTAGCAACAATAAGTTTTGTATTAGCATTAACAGCTTTTATATTTTTCATTGATTCTTCATAAAAAGTATTCCATTCATTACATGAAGGACATTTGCCAAGCCACTTAGATGACTCAAATCCACAATTATTACAAACAAAAACAGTCTTAATTTTAGCCATATTTCCTCCATTTAAAACTAATTATATTATTCACTAATAAGACCTATAAACATCGCATGAGACCAACCAAGTCCAATAACCCATCTCTCAACAAAATCACTAGAAATCTGCTCTGGTAATAAACCAAGTGGAGTACTACTTTTTAATATAACTTCCATACACTTTTTATATTCTTCCATATTTCCAACTTTTTTATAATACATTCCCATCCAAGCAGTTGCAATAACCCATGGATATGTTCCTGAAATATAAGTATCATTTTGAAACCTCAAATACCCATTTGAATAAGTTCTTAAAGTTTTATTTATTTCATTAACAGTATTTTTAACAACATCATCATTAATATCAAACATTTCGAAAGGAATAATTGTACCAAGCATTGAAATATCAATATATCTATCTTTAAAATTTCTAATAAACACATTTCTTTGTTTATCAACAAAATTATTTAAAACATAATCTTTAACTACTACTTTTTTATTTTCATAATCTTTGATTTTATTTAAAACAATTTCATCACTAAAACCTTGATATTTATTAAGAATTCTATATATATTAACAATTGCATCATAAGCACCGTAAATTGCAGCAGTTGCATAAATACTAATGCCTTCATTATTTTCCCATAAATCAAAAGTTTCATGCTTATAAATAGCATTCTTATAATCACAATTAATATTTAAAAATTTACACTCAACATATTTATTAATAAATATCATTGCTTTATCAAGCATATCAATATTTTGAAGTAAGAATGTATCATCGCCACTTCCAAACTTTTTCAAATAATTCAAATAATGTTTATAAGCTCCCCAAACAACCATTGCTGTTTCATCAATTTGATATCCCCAACAAGGAGCTAGTGTACAATCAGTAAAATATCTTTGTTCCCAAAGTCCATCTAACAATTGAGTATTTCTCAAAAATATTTCATAATATTTACTACTATAATTATCAAAATTTAAAACATCAAAATATGAATACATCATAATTGCATCTCTAGGCCAACAATAAGAATATCTTCCACACTCATCTCTTTCTTCATCAACTTCTAATGTAGCCGAAATACCTGCAGTATCTTCATTTATCAAAAATGGAATAAACAAAATTGTCCTCTTATAAATATCAATTATCTTCTTCATATATTCTGTTCCATCATCTTTTAATTTCAAAGTATCATGAGCATATAAAAAATTCTTCCAGTAGTTTAACGCTTTTTTATGCTCAATATCAATATCAACTTTTTTAAGAGTTTGAACAAAATTCATCATATTATTTCTAGTATCTTTTTCATTTTTTAAACAAATAAATAAATTAAAAAACCTTGTATCACCTGGATTAATATTACCCAAATCATAACTAATTGCATTATCAGATGACATAGAAATATAATCCTTATCATGAATAACACCAGAATTAATAGTAGCATTAACATTATTCATTTGTGAAGAAGAAATATCTTCATCAGAAAAAATTGCAACAGTATAATTATGACAATATTGAAATAAAACATCATTTCTTATCATTCCACCAGCCATATTATTAAAAGAAGACATTATTTTAGAATGAACTAAAAAATTAACTTTTTCAACATCATCACTATTATTAGTAAAAGCATATCTTTTAATAATAACATCATCATCAATCATAGTAAAATCAACTTGTTTCACATTTAATTTAAAATATGAATTATAAATATCAGTATGTAAAATATTAGAATCTTCTTCATAATATTGATTATAACTATTATTAACATCTTTATGAAGATAAATAATATTTGAATCATTAACTTTAATACCTACATGAAAAAAATCAAAATATTGTCTATAATCAGGTGTAGGATAATATAATCTCAATAACTCACCATACTTTGTAAAACTACAAGTTATTTTATCATTACCAATAAAAGCATCATTATAATATTTTTTTCTCATTTGTACTACTCTCCATTCATTAATTCAATAATTTGCATTCTCAAATCATTAACACGAGCATTCAATTTATTCATTCCATCATCAGAATTCATAGAATCATCAATATTAAACTTTAACTGATTTTCCATATCAACTAGCTCTTTCTCAAGTGCTTGCATCTTTTCAATCAATTCAATTCTACTGATTTGCTTATCCATTGGATTATCAATACAATCAATGCATCCATCTTTAACTCCATCTAATTCATAGGCTTCTCCAAACTTAGGAATACACACATCAACATCATCAAGAGTAGATAAAATTTTATCTCTTAAAACAGTTTGAGGTTCAGGCTCACCATGTATAAGAAAAATCTTTTTAGGTCTCTTATTTTTAAAAGAATATACAAAATTCAATAAGCCTTCTTGATCTGCATGTCCAGAATAACCTTCAATATATTCAACTCTAGCTTCAACAGAAATATCTTCACCAAGAACTTTAACCTCTTTTTCACCATCAACAATTCTTCTTCCAAGAGTACCAGGTGCTTGATAACCAACAAACAAAATTGTATCAAGATAATTCCACAAATGATGCTTCAAATGATGTTTAATTCTACCGACATCACACATACCACTAGCAGAAATGATAATACATGGATCAGTACTTTCATTTAATGCCTTTGAATCTTCAACAGATCTTGTAAACCTCAATCCATCAAAATCAAGTGGATTATCACCTTTTTGAATTTCTTCTTTTATATCATCAGAAAACAAATTCATATTCTTTTTAAAAACTTCTGTAGCACTAACTGCAAGAGGACTATCAACATATACTGGTACTTCCATCAACATTCTATATTTACGTTGAAATTCCTCATCATCCAAATGTTGTTCCCTTAATTTATTTAATTCATATAATATTTCTTGTGTCCTACCAACTGCAAAAGAAGGAATAACAACAGTTCCTCCTTTAGCAAGCGTTTCATAAACAATATCCAAAAACAAGCTTGCTTTTTGATCATTCTTAATATGCAATCTATTACCATATGTTGATTCCATAACAAGATAATCAGCATCTTCAATCATTGTAGGTTGTGATAATAATGGAATATCATTATTACCCAAATCACCACTAAAAACAATCTTATTTATTTTATCATTTTCTGTAACCCATACTTCAATAATTGCAGAACCTAGCATATGACCAGCATCATTAAATCTAACTTGAATTCCCGGAGCAACATCAATTATTTCATCATAATTAATAGGCTTAAATACTTCAATAGATTTCTTAGCATCTTCAGCAGTATATAAAGGTTCCAATGTTGGCTTTTTGCCAAGTCTCTTCCTCTTCTTATTTTTTATTTCATTCTCTGTTTCTTGAATATAACCACTATCAGGCAACATTATCTCACATAAATCACAAGTAGCTTTAGTAGCATAAATAGGAGCTCTAAAACCATCTTTATATAATTTAGGAATTCGTCCTGAGTGATCAATATGTGCATGAGTCAATAACATAAAATCAATCTCATTAACATTATATGCAAATGGAAGATCATTAAATAATTCATCTTCCATACTACCTTGATTTAAGCCACAATCAACCAAAAATTTCTTTCCTGCCGCTTCAACCAAATAATTACTTCCTGTAACTCTCTGAGTTGCACCTAAAAATCTAATTTTCATATTAACCTCTCTTTTGTATCTTATATATTTATTTAGAAAATATCTTTGTCTTCCTTGATGTTTTTATTTCAATTTCACTACCTTCAGGAGTATTAGCAATATAAGTACTCTCCATTTCAGTAGAATTATAAATCTCAACAATAATTCCTTCAACTTCAGGAACAGTCTTTAATTTAACAGACAAATCCTCTAAATTTAATTCTTTTGAATCAAATATACCCCTCAAAATCCTATAATCTAAATCATCATTATTTGAAATAGGATTTATTATTTCATATTCAATAGCCTTAGGAATTAACTTTTCTTGAATCCTATTCAACTTCATTTTACAATTAGGAATATTATTCAAATATCTAGTTTGATAAATCAAATCCAATATTTCTTTTTTATCAGAAGCATCAATAACTTGTTTTTCAAAGACTTCCAAAA
>JABCPQ020000018.1 GCA_013333035.2 Clostridiales bacterium
TATTTTTTAAAGAAGCTAAATTAGTGGATATGAGTAATAGTTTATTAAATCATATATCATCTACTAATTCACATATTGCATTTGTTGGAATAATTATTACAGGAATAGTTATAATTGGTATTAAAGCTTATACAGAAGGAAAGAAATTTAAAACAGGTGAAACTAGTAGATTTATTCCTAGTGGACAAGCTGCAATTGCTTTTGCTATATTGTCTTCGATTTGGTTGAATACAAAGAATTTATTTGTATTTGCTCTTGCTTTAATATTATCTATAATGCTTCTTGGAAATCGTATGAATGATAAAAGGACATTTGCTGAAGTGCTTTTTGGAGCAGCTATGGGTGTTTTAATTATTATTGCAATTTATGGTTTGACTATTTTTAGAATGTAGAAAGGAAGTTTATGAGTACTGAAAAATTTAAGTCTGGATTTGTTACAGTTATTGGTAGAACTAATGTAGGAAAATCTAGTATTATTAATGCGTTGGTTCGTGAAAAAGTTTCTGCAATTGCCAATAAGCCACAAACTACTAGAAAGATAATTAGAGGTATATTAAATAGTGATAATTCTCAAATCATTTTTATAGATACTCCAGGAATTCATAAAGCACATTCTAAGCTTGGAAAGGTTATGAATGAATCAGCAATATCAACAATTCCTGATGTTGATGTAATTGTTTATGTAGTTGATGCTACTGATAAAAAGGTTGATAATGAAACTATTGAAAAATTGAGAAAGCAAAAAAGACCTATTATTTTAGTATTAAATAAAGTAGATTTGATTAATAGGGAACAGATTGCTGAAAAAATTACTTTATATAGTGAATTAATTGATTTTGTCTCAATTGTTCCGTTATCTGTTGTAAAAAATAATAATTTGGATGTTTTGGTTAAAGAGATTGAAAATAATTTATTACCTGGGCCTAAATATTATGATGTTGATGAATATACAACACAAACTTCGAGGGAATTGGTTGAAGAAACTGTTAGAGAAAAAGCTTTGAGATTGCTTAAAGAAGAAGTTCCACATGGTATTTTAGTTGAATGTGAAAAGATGAAAATGCGTAAGACTGTGGATAATAAGAAGTTTTTTGATATTGATGTTACTATTTATTGTGTCAGAGAATCTCATAAATCAATTATTATTGGTAAAAACGGTCAAATGTTGAAAAAAATAGGTACTTTTGCTAGATATGATCTTGAAGAGATGCTTGGTGTTAAAGTAAATTTGAATATTTGGGTTAAAGTAAAAGAAGATTGGATTAATGATATGAAAATAGTTAATAAATTTAAATTAAAAGAAGAGAATTAATATGGGTGTAATAAAAACAAAAGGTTTGGTTTTATCGCAATATAATTTGAATGATAATGACAGAATGATTACTTTATTAACTTCAAATTTAGGAAAAATTGGGTGTGCTGCTATAGGTTCTCGAAAGAGTAAGAGTCCTTTAATGGCAGGTACTCAATTTTTATGTTTTGGAGATTTTATGGTTTACAAAGGAATTTCTAGTTATAGAATTAATTCTTGTGAGCCAATCGAGATTTTTTATAATATTAGGCTTGATATTGATAAATTGAATTATGCTGTAAGAGTTACTAAAATTATTAATGATGTTACTGGTGAAAATGATAATTCTTATAGAGTTTTACAGCTTGCTCTTAATACTTTATATGTTATTGCTAATGTTGAAATGGATTTGGATTTTGTAATGTCTATTTTTAAGTTTAGATTGTTAAGTATTATTGGATTTAAGCCGGACTTGAAGCATGTTTGTAGTGTTTGTAATAAAAATATTTCTAAATATTTTAGTATAATGGATGATTGTTTAAAATGTGCTGATTGTGCAACTTTTGATAAAAGCGCAATCCAAGTCACAGAGTCTACGATTAAGTCATTATTTTATATAATTAATTGTGATCCTAAGAAATTATATTCATTTAAAGTTAGTGATGAATCAAAAGCAGAGATTAATTTAATCTCTAAGTTATATTTTAATAGATGTATGGAAAGAGAATATGAGTAATATGATGCGAATTTTGTCATATTATTGCATATTCTTTTTGTTGACTTTGGCAATATATGGTAGTAATCTTAATTTAAGAATTATTAATTCTATATTTTAATCTTAATTGTATTTTTTATCTAAAAGTCGATTTTGGTCTTTTAATAATTTCCCTAATTAAATTGTGATAAATATTTTGGGGAGAATATTTATCAGTAGAAAAGGAGTAATATGAATAAAAGTAATGTATTAAAAGTTGGCATTGCAAGTAGTGTATTGCTTGCTACAGCTTTGTGTACAAATGTTAAAGTTTTGGGAGCTACTAATGATGTTATAAATGATGTTAGATATGTTATTAGTACTTTAGTTGATTTTGATTGTAATAAGTATAATGCTAAAATGAGAAATTTGCCTAAAGAGCAATATGATAGATTATCACAGGATGAAAAAGCTAAAGTTGATCAAAATATGATGTTATTTGGAATGTGCTATGGATTGGTTTCTAATGGTCATTCTAATCAATTTGTTGAACCTAATATACCGAGAAAGGTTGATGGTGTTTCTTGGAATTTGGCTAAGTCAAAATTAGAGAACAATAATTTAAGGATAGTTGAAAGTTTAAAGAATGGTACAAGTTTCTTTCCTAGAAATGCTTTAGTTGGTAATGAATATGTACAAGCTTTAAATAATTGGAAATTTCCTTTTAAAAAAGAGAAGAATGGATATTATTCTTTTGATAGTAATAAATTATTTGTTGTTAAAGATTATGCTAATAAAAAGTTTATTTTGAAATCTGGTAATAAATATGGATTTTATCCATTTAATAATGAAAATGATGATACTAAGAATCCTGATAAACGTAATTTATACTTCACTGCTAGATTTGATATTCCATTTTTGATGACAAAAGATGGAAAGACTTTAAATTCTGAAACTGGTAAATATGATGATATGGTTTTTGATTTTTCTGGTGATGATGATGTTTGGGTTTATGTTGATGATGAGTTAGTGCTTGATTTAGGTGGTGCACATACTCAGTTAAAAGGAAATATAAATTTTGCTAAAAATAAAGTTTGGTATGAGTTAGTTGCAAGTAATGATCAGAAAACTAATGAGAGAAATGTTGAAAAGAAAGCTTTTTTTAATAAATTATCACAGGGAAAACATACGCTAAAAGTATTTTATATGGAAAGAGCTGGAGGAGATTCTAATCTAAAGGTTACATTTAATTTGCAAAGTTCAGGTGTTAAGGTTAGACATATTGATAAGGAAACTGGTAATGTTTTGAAAGAAGATTATCAGTCAGGTGAAATAGGAAAAGTTATTAAGACTGCTGGAATGAATTTTGATAATTATGTTTTAATAGAATCACCTGAAAAAGCAGATGTTGTTTTAAAAGAAGAAGAACAAATTGTTAATTATTATTATTCTAAGTTTTATGATATTAATGTAAAATATATTGATATTAATAATAATAAGGAAATTGCTACATCTGAAAGAATGAATAAAAGGGTTAATAGTGAATATGCTACTGATAAAAAAGATATTCAAGGATATACTTTTGTTAAAGTAGTTGGAGAACCTAAAGGAAAAGTTGTTTCAAATATTGATGTAAAATATTTTTATAAAAAGAATTCTATAATAAAGGTGAATTATATTGATAAAAAGACTAAAGAAAAATTGGATAGTAGTATTAATAATGGTCTTGAGGGTGATGATTTTAAATTAGATAGAAAGAAATTTAAAAATTATATATTAATTGAAGGACCTAAAGAAAATATTATTAAGTTTTTAAATAAAGATATAGAAATAAATTATTATTATATTCGAGAGAGTGACTTAATAGTAAAGCACATTGATAAAGATAATAATAAAATTATGGATAAAGAAGTGAAGAAATTGAGGGAAGGTAGTGAATATAATACTGCTAAAAAAGAATTTGATAATTATATTTTAGTAAAAAAACCTGAAATTGAGAAAGGAATAATTGGAAGAAAAGATATTGAATTAAATTATTTTTATAGAAAATTAAGACATAATTTAAGTGTTGATATGAATATTATTAGAGCTGATATCAAAGGTAGAGTACATGATTATTATGGAAAATTAGTTAAAGCTGATATACCAAATAATGATTTTAAAAATAATTTAGGTGTTGTTATTGAGTATAAGATTGTTGTTAAAAATACTGAAGAGAAAATCGTTGATGCAAGTTTAATTGATTATATTCCTAATGGTTATGTAGCGAGAAGTGAAGATAATGCAGGATGGGAATTTTATGAAAACACTGCAAGAATGTTAATTAAAGATTTTAAACCAGGAGAGAAGAGAGAGTATATATTAAAAATTTATAGAGGTGGGGAGTATGATGTTTCTGATTTGGTAAATAATAATGTTGAAGTTAAAACTATTGATAATTATAAAGAATTGAATTTAGAAGATAATAAAGATAGTAATAAATTATTAATTGTGCCTAAAACTGGTATAAAAGCTGGTGTTTATGGAATAGTTATTAGTGTTTTATTTGGAATCTTTTTTATAATTAAAAAGATAAAGTGTAAAAAATTTAATCAATAGTTTGTGAATTAATTATGTTTTAGAAATAAAAACTTGCTAAATATAATAAAAGGTAGTACTATTTAATATATTATATATAAGGAAGTATTAATATATGATAGTTTTTGATTGGAAAAATGGAGTTAATCAAAATGAATTAAATATTGTTGTTGATATGCTAAAAAAAGATGAATTAGTAATTTTACCAACTGAAACTGTTTATGGTCTTGGAGCAAATGCTTGTTCAAATATTGCTTGTAAAAAGATATTTGAAGCTAAAGGAAGGGCACAGGATAATCCATTGATAGTGCATGTTTCTGATATTAATATGATTGAAAAAGTAGCATGTGATTTAAATGAGGTTGAAAAGAAGCTAGTTAAAGCTTTTATGCCTGGACCTTTTACATTGATTTTAAAGAAATCTAAAATGATTTCTGATGTTGCATCATGTAATATGGATACTATTGGTGTTAGAATGCCATCTAATAAAATTATTAATGAAGTTATTAGAAAATGTGGATTTCCCATTGCTGCACCTAGTGCAAACATTTCAGGAAAACCCAGTGGTACTAATGTTTTAGATATTAAAGATGAATTTGATGGTAGAGTAAATGTTATTGTTGATGGTGGTGATTCTGATATAGGAATTGAGTCAACAGTTGTAAAAGTTGTTGATAATATTCCTGTTATTTTAAGACCTGGATTTGTTACTGAAGATGATATTAAAGGAGTTGCTCGGAGTAGTTAAGTTAAGTGATAATCTTTTTAAAAAAGTTGATAGCAATACAAAAATTGAAAGTCCTGGTATGAAATATAGGCATTATGCTCCTAATACAAAATGTGTATTAGTTGTGGATAATGAAATTGAAAAGATAAATAGGTTATTAGATAATGGTGATGATATTTTAGTATTGGGATTTCATGAGGATAAGGAATATATTAATACTGATAAATTTTTGTCTATGGGAAGTAGAAAAAATTTGAATTTAGTTTCGAAAAATTTGTTTTCTAATTTGAGAAAGATTGATTCTTATAATTGTGATTATGCAGTTATTGAGGGGCTTGAAAAAGTTAATTTAGGATTAAGTATTATGAATAGGTTAATTAGAGCTTGTGAAAATAATGTTATTTAGTGAAAGGATGATTATGTATTTAGTAGTAGGACTTCGGTAATCCAGAGCCAGAATATTCTAAGACACGTCATAATGTAGGATTTGATGCTGTTAATTATATTTCAAAGAAATATAATATTGAGGTAAAGAAAAAGGAATTTGATTCTTTAATTGGTAGTGGAATTATTAATGGTGAAAAAGTAATTTTAATGAAGCCACAAACTTATATGAATGATAGTGGAAAAGCAGTTATTCAAGCTATGAATTTTTATAAATTGCCAATTGAAAATCTTATTGTTATTTACGATGATATTGATATTAGTGAAGGTGTTGTTAAGATTAGAAAAAAGGGTGGACCAGGTACTCATAATGGTATGAGATCATTAATGGAATATTTGAATAATGTTAATTTTCCCAGAGTTAGAATTGGTACTGGAAAGCCCATTGTCAAAGAGCTACTTATTCAACATGTTATTGAAAAGCTTAGTGATGATAAATATGCGATATATGTTCCTGCAATTGAAAAAGCAGGTAATGCAACAATTGATATTATTGTAAAGGGCGTTGACTTGGCTATGAATTTGAATAATGGAAGTGAGTAATATGTATAAATTATTTATTGATTCATTGAATAATAGAGTTGGTGTTTATCAGAATGGTGAGTTAGTTGAATTTTACGATGATTTAAATAATATTGAAGGAAATATTTATTCTGCTAAAGTTAAAAATATTGTAGATGATATGGAAGTTGCTTTTTGTAATATTGGTATTCAAAAAGATGGCATGCTTCAAGGTAAGGATATTAAAGGCTTTTTTGAAAACTGCAGGATTAGCAAAATTATTAATAAAAGTAATTTTAGATTAGTACAGGTTATAAAAAATCATGTTGAAGATAAGGGACCTAAATTAACTGAAAATATTAAATTAACTGGTAAAAATGTTGTTTTAATGTTTGATAAAGGAATTTATTTTTCTAATAGATTACCTATTAATTATAAGAAAGAATTATTGGATTTATTAAATAGTTATAATTTTAAGTATGGAGTTATTTTTAGATCTTCTTCTATAAATATTTCGTTTGATGAGTTGATTTTGGAAATACAAGAGTTATCTAATAAATTTGATGAAGTTATTAATAAATTTAATAATTCTTCTAATGTAGAATGTTTATATGATGTTGGTAATGTTGTTGATAAATTGATTAATGATTTATATAGTAATGGTTTAGATGTTGAAGTTAATGATATTGAAGAATTTGAAATACTTAAATTAAAATATCCTAAATGTAGTTTTAAGTTTATTGACAAAAATTTAAAATGTAAAAAGAAGTCTAAAGTTATGTTGAAAACAGGGGGATATTTAATAATAGAGAAGACATTTGCTGGTACAATGATTGATGTTAATTCTGGAAAAAATATAATTAGTAATAAACGTGGTGTATTTTTAGATACTAATATTGAAGCGGCTGAGGAAGTTGTGAGACAATTGAGGCTTAGAGATATATCTGGCATAATTATTGTTGATTTTATTAATTTGAATAATGATGAAGAAAGAAAAATGGTTATTGATTATTTTAATGGTTGTACTAAATTTGATAGAGGAAAAGTAAATGTTGTAGATTTTACTAAACTTCGGATTGCTTGAAATTACTAGGAAACCTATTTTTAATAAAAATAAAATTGGAAGCTATTAAACTTCCAATTTTTCTTTTATTTTTTCTAATTCTTTGTTTCCTTTTATTTTTCTTGTTGTTGTTTTAATTAATTCTTCGTTTGAAATAATAATTTTTCTAATATATTTATAAGCTGGTATTTTTTTATTAACTAGATTTTTTATATCTTCGTTAACTTGTTCAAATATTTCTTCATCTGTTTTATCTGGAAAATATTTTTCTTTATTTTCTGGAAGAATAACTATTTCTGCAAATAAGACAATATCTGAATTTCTATTTAATTTAGTGTTTTCAATATGTCCAAATACCATTGATTCATTAATATATTGAATATCATTTATTAGTTTTTCTAATTCTTCTGGAAAGACTTTTTTACCATTTTTAAAAACTATTACATCTTTTTTTCTACCTGTAACTGATAGGATGCCTTTTTTGTCCATTTTGCCTAAATCTCCAGTGTGAAACCATCCATCAATAATTGCAGATTTTGTTGCTTCTTCGTTTTTGTAATATCCAAGCATTACTGCATCACCACGGATTATAATTTCTCCTTCACCTGTTTTATCTGGTTCAAAAATTTTAATTTCTGAACTTGAAAATGGAAAACCTACGCTTCCTGGTTTTTTTACATATTTATTTTCTGCTGCTATGGCACCTGATGTTTCAGTTAAGCCATAACCTTGATATACGTCAAAGCCGAAATCATATAATCCTTGTGCAGTATCTTTATCAAGTGCAGCTCCACCAGCAATAATTGATTGTAAATTAGGGCCAATGTTGTCAAAAATTTGTTTAAATACTTTACGTCTTGTTTTTATTGATGTGTGTCTAAATATTTTTCTTAAGAAATTAACTAATTTTAATTTTTTCTTTTTTTCTAATTCTTTAATAATTCTTTTATAAATCATTTCAATTACTAGAGGGACACAGACAAAACCTGTTATATTATAATCTTTGATGTTACTTGCAAAATATTTTAATCCATCGCAGAATATTAGTGTAACACCAAGTGATGATCCGAATAAAAAAGTTATTACACTCTCAAATACATGGTGTAGAGGTAGAAATGATAAAAATCTACTTCCTTCTGGCACATAAAACATTCTTTTTGTATCGTTGATAACTGTACAAATTGATTTTTGTGAAAGCATAACTGCTTTTGAAATACTTGTTGTTCCTGATGTAAAAATCATTACTGACATTTTTTCATTATCTATTTTTATGTTGTTATATTCTGTATGATCAAGTTTTCTAGATTTATCTAATTCTTCTGAGTAAAGTAGTGAATCCTCAAATTTTTCGTCAAAACAGATTTTGTTTTTACATGAAGTTATGGCTTCATGGTATTGTTTCGCATAGATTATTGTATCTGCTTCACTACGTTCTAATAAATCTGAAACTTCATTTAATGGTAGTGATTTATCAAGTGGTACAACTTCTATATTTGAAGTTGTTGCTGCTAAATATGAGACACACCATTCATATCTGTTAGGAGATATTATTGCAACTCTTTTGAAATTGTTTTTTAGCATATATGCTCCAAAATCTTCAATATCTGTTACAAACTCTTCAAATGTTTTTACAATTAATTCTTTATCAGTTGGTTTTAGTTTATATTCAAATGCTGATAATTTTAAATATTTATTTTTGTATAATTGTATAAGATCACGTAAATCTTTAAGGTTGTCGCTTTCATATACATTGTTTTTCATTTTTAAATTATATTTCATAAGGAATACCTTTCTAAAAATATTCATGTTAATTATATATTAAATACTAATATAGTTTCAAGTTTTTGTTACTAGTTGAATTGTTGGTTGGTAATTGCTATAATTTTTTGAATGAATTATAGTGGAGAGATTGAATGGATTTTAGTAAAACTTTAAATTATGAACTTATTAGAGCTAAGATTAATAATATGTATATTTTAATTAGAGATGGTAAAGTTATTGTAAAAGTTCCTAGAAGTATTTCAGATAATCTAGTTATTGATTTTATCAATTCTAAAGAAGATTGGATTTTGAAGAAACTTAAAGAAGTTGAAGAAAAATCGGTTAAAGAAAAAAAATTTGTTAGTGGCGAAGTTTTTAAAATTTTAGGAAATAATTATATATTAAATGTGGAACGTGGTGATTTTAAAAAGTCCATTGTTAATATGGAAAATGGATTTATTAATGTTTTTGTGAATAAAGATTCTTCAGTCGATAAAATAAAAGATTTGATAGATAAAATGTATTATAAATTGGCTATAGTTGTTGTTAATAAATCTGTAGATATGTGGAGAGGTGTAATTAATATTGCCCCTAATGTTGTTGTAATAAAAAAATTGAAAACTGCATGGGGAAAGTGTAATTCAAAAGGGAAGATTACTATTAATCCTGATTTAATGAAATATGACCAAAGAGTTATTGATTACGTTGTTTTACATGAGTTTTGTCATTTGAGATATATGAATCATTCTAAAGATTTTTGGAATATGGTTAGTAAATATATGCCAGACTACAAATTATTAAGAAATGAATTGAAAAATGTATATTGACACTAAATATAAATTTTTTTATAATGAAATCACTATACGAAATATAAAGGAGGCTACTATGGATAGATTACGTGGTTTTGAAATTGCTAAAGGATGGGAAGATAAAGGTATCAATTTGCCTAAGCGTTCTACAAAAAATTCAGCTGGATATGATGTGGAGGCTGCAGAAGATATTATAATTCCTAAATTTACTCCAGGTATTAAACCAACATTGATACCTACTGGACTTAAGGCATATTGTCAACCTGATGAGTGTTTTTTATTGTTAAATAGAAGTAGTGGTCCTAAAAAGGGATTTTTAATGGCTAATAGTGTTGGCTTAGTTGATTCTGATTATTATGGAAATGAAGGAAATGACGGACATTTCTATTTTGCATATTTTAATTGTAGTGATCATGATATTGAAGTTAAAAAAGGTGATAGTATAGGTCAAGTTTTGTTTACTAAATATTTAGTTGTTGATAATGATAATGCCGCAGGCGTTAGAGTTGGTGGTTTTGGATCTACTGATAAGAAATAATTAAATATTTGTAATATATAAATAGAGTTAATATGACTATATTACTTTATAAGCTCTTTTATAGGAGTTATATTATGAAAAATTTTTTAAAAACTTACAAATCAGTTATTATTTTATTAGTTGCGATAATAATTGGAACAATCGTTGGATTGGTATTTAAAGAAAAAGCAGCTATTTTAAGTCCATTTGGGGACATTTTTATTAATCTGATGTTTATTATCATAATACCATTGGTATTTTTAAGTATTACGACAGCAATTGCTAAAATGAAGCAACCTAAAAGATTAGGTAAAATTATGGTTATAACAGTAATTATGTTTTTACTTACAGGATTGATTGCTTTATTAGTTGGTGTTTTTTCTACTTATAAAGTTAAATTAATTGAAACAAAAGATTCTGAAACAATTAAAAATTCATTGGTTTCAGTGGAAGAGCAAGAGCAAAAAGACAAAAAAGAGGATGAATCAATATTGCAAATAGTTGCAAATACATTAACTGTTAATGATTTTTCTAAATTGTTGTCTAAGTCAAATATTATAGCCTTAATTGTTGCATCTATTTTGTTTGGAATTGCAATGAATATGGCTGGTGATTCTGCAAAGCCAGTAGAAGAATTTTTAGATTCTTGTTATGCTATAATATTAAAATTGAATCAAATTGTAATTTGGTATGCACCAATAGGACTTGGTTGTTATTTTGCAACTATGGTTGGAAAGTTTGGTGAATCAATTGCAGTTGGTTATGCTAAATTATTTGTAATTTATACTATTGTAGCATTATTGTTTTATGTAGTATTTTATACTATTTGTGCATTTATTGCTGGAGGAAAGAGGGGAGTTGTTGCCTTTTGGAAAAATATAATACCTTCTACATTAACAGCTGTTGGAACATGTTCTTCTGCGGCTTGTATACCAGTAAATATAGAAGCAAGTAGAAAAATGGGAATATCTGATGATATTTCTGGAACTGTTGTATCTCTTGGTACAAGTTTTCATAAAGATGGTTCTATGATAGGATCAGTATTTAAAATTATGTTTTTAGTTTGTTTGTTTGGAATTAATCCAGGAATTGGTCAAATAATTGGTGTTTCAATATTGGCAAACTTATTAATAACGGGTGTTCCAATAGGTGGTGGAACGATTTCTGAAATGTTAATTTTAACAATGATGGGATTTCCTCTACAAGCATTACCAATTTTAACAGTTATTGCAACTTTAATTGATGCACCAGCAACATTATTAAATGCAGCTGGAGATCCAAATGTATCTATGTTAGTAGCAAGAGCAGTTGATGGTAAAGATTGGATGGATAAAAATAAAATAGATAATAAAGAAATAAAAGAATAATAAATACATCAGAAGGGCAATTAATTTATTAATTGCTCTTTTATATAAATATTAAAGGAGGTTTATATGCAAGAGTTAAAAATTAAAGGTATTTATAAACATTATAAAGGAGATTTTTATTTTGTTGAAGATATTATATATCATAGTGAAACTGGTGAAAAAATGGTAGCTTATAGAGCTTTATATGGTGAAAATAAATTGTGGTGTAGACCATATGATATGTTTTTAGAAGAAGTCAATAAGAATGGTCAAAAATACAGATTTGAACTTCAAAACATTAAGAGTGTTAAAGAGAATTAATATTTAATGGGATGGATAAATGTTGGAATATTATAGTGTTAATTTGGGAAAAGAAATAAATGATATAGAAAAAGTTAATAAATTTGATTATGATTATTCAAAAGTATATTTTCTTTCTGATATAAATTATGAATTTGATAATGGAAAAGGTGACGAAAAATTAGTATTTGCATTTGATTGTTCTAATTTGTTAAATAAAAAAAATAAAATTTTTAATAAAATTAAGCATATTAATAAAAAAGTTAAGAAAGAAATTGGAACATCTTTTAGAGTTATAGTTTTTAATAGTTCTGAAGAATATAAAAAAGATATTTTTGATTTGATTAGAGCGATTAAGATTGTTTTACTTAAAAGTAAATTTGATAAATATGAGTATATTTATGATGTTGCTTGTGATTATTTGGATAATGAGTTTATTTGTAAAAATATTTGTGATTTTAAGAATGATAAGTGTTTTGCGAAGAGAGATTTTAATTGTACTTGTGGATGTTGTCGACATTTTAAACATTTTTTTTCGAATAAATTAGTTCAATGTGAATATTTAATTGATAAGCATTGTTCTGCAAAGTGTTTACCATGTAAAATGTTTACATGTGATGAAATTATTAAGAGGAAGAATATTAAATACAGATTTAAAGATATATTTTTGTTGGACAAATTTTTTAATCCGATACAGAAAGTTGTAATATTAATGAATTGTTTTAATACGAAGGAAACAATTCTTAAGAGATTGATGATGTTTGGATAAATATTTTTTAGTAATTATTGATGTTTAGTTACCTGTTTTTGAAATAATATTTTAATTTAATTATTAAGATAATTTCATAATTGAAATATCATATTGCGTATTTGACTTTACTTTAAGCCTAAAAAGTGCTATAATAGTAATGTGTAAAAGATTGAAAATTTATATTTTACAGATTACATAAAAAGGAAGGTGCTGTATGTTTAGAATTGGTGATAACATTGTATATCCGATGCATGGTGCAGGGACAATAGATTCTATAGAAGAAAAAGAAATATTGGGAGAAAAACTACAGTATTACGTTATTAAGATGCCAGGAGAAGTTAAAGTTATGGTTCCTACATCAAAGGCTGAGTCTTTAGGTGTAAGAGGTATAATAGATGAGACTGGTGCTAAAAATGTATTAAAATTATTAGAACAAGATGAAACAGAAATGTCTCAAAATTGGAATAAGAGATATAGAGACAATTTGGATAAAATGAAAACAGGTGATATTTATCAAGTTGCTGATGTTGTGAGAAATTTAACATTTCAGCAAAAAGAAAAAGGAACATTATCAACTGGAGAAAAAAAGATGCTTAGTAATGCTAGATTAATATTAGTAAGCGAATTAGCTTTAGCAGAAAAGACTCCACAGGATGAAGTTGAGCGTTTAATTGATAATAAAATTGAAATGTCTTATAAAGAGTACAGAGTGCCAACAGAAGCTACAATTGATTTACAAAAAAGTGCTGTTACAAAGTTTATTCCTTTTGATAATGGAACAACTACTGTTTAAAAAGTATAAGGCAAAGGAAATATTATTTTAGCTTGTATTTCCTTTGCTTTTTATTTGATTATGTAGTTATGTACAATTTTTATTTTGAAAGGCTGATTAATGGAGAGATATAATGATGAAATATTGGATGAAATAAGATCACGTAATGACATTGTTTCTACGATTTCTCAATATATGACATTGAAGAGAAAGGGTAGAAATTATTTTGGTCTTTGTCCATTTCATAATGAAAAGTCACCATCTTTTTCGGTGTCGCCGGATAAGCAAATTTTTCATTGTTTTGGTTGTGGTGTTGGTGGAGATGTTATTAATTTTGTAAAAAAGATTGAAAATATTGGCTTTTTGGATTCAGTGAGATTGTTAGCTGAAAAAAGTGGAATTCAATTACCTAATGATATTAGTAAAGCAGAAGAAGAAAGTATTAAATTAAAAAACAGAGTTTATAAAATTAATGAATTAGCAGCAAAATTTTATCATGAAAATTTATATAAACCTACTTCTAAAATTGCACAGGATTATATAAAGAAGAGGAAATTGAATAATGCTACCTTAAAATCTTTTTTAATAGGTTATTCATCAAATAGTAGCAATGAATTACTTAGATATTTAAAGGAACAGGGATTTACTGAAGAAGAGCTTGTAGCATCTTGTTTAATTGGAAAATCTGAGAGAGGCTATTATGATAAGTTTAGAAATAGATTAATGATTCCGATTAGAGATGAAAGAGGCAGGTTTATTGCTTTTGGTGGAAGAGTTCTTGATGATAGTAAACCTAAATATATTAATTCTCCTGAAAATATTGTTTATAGTAAAGGGAGAAATTTATTTGGTTTGAATGTTGCAAAAGATGGTGTTCATGGACCTTTGAAAAGATTATTGATTGTTGAAGGATATATGGATGCAATTTCATTATATCAAAGGGGTATTACAAATGTTGTGGCCTCTTTGGGAACTGCATTGACTGATTCTCAGGGTAGATTACTTAGGAGAAATACGGAACAGGTTATATTGGGATATGATGCTGATGGTGCAGGTCAACAAGCAATTATAAGAGGTATGGAAATTTTGAAAAGTATGGATATTGATATACGTATTCTTCAAATTTCTGGAGCTAAAGATCCTGATGAATATGTGTTAAAGTTTGGACCTGAGAAAATGTTAAAAGCAATGGATGATGCCATTTCAGGAGTTGAGTTTAAAATAAAAGTTTTGAAATCTAATCTTGATTTAAATAATGTTAATGATAAAGTTAAATTTTTAACTGAAATTGCTAAGATTCTTTCTAATGTTGATAATAATATTGAGAGAGAAGTTTATATTGATAGAATTGCGAAAGTTTACGAGATTAGTAAAAATGCGATAATTGCTGAAGTTGATAAATTGTTGTATAAAAGTTCTACTGGAGCTATGAATTTTGAAAAGTCAAATATTGTTTTAAAAAGTTCACAGGATTCTAAAATAGATGTTGCAACTAGGAAACGTGAAGGAATGGTTGTGTATTTGCTAGTTGATTATACTAAATTGTCATTTGATAGAATAAAAAGTGTTGTTGATTTAGATTTAATAAAATCTGAAAAAAATAGAAAAGTTATTGGGATTTTATATGATAAAATTGATTTAAATAATATGCCTGATAATATAATTTCATTATTTGATGATGAAGATGATATTAATTATATTAGTGGAATTTTATCTTATGATTTTGAAATTAGTGATGCAAATAAGGCAATTGAAGATATTGAAAAGATTTACTATAAAGAGAAATTAATTGCTTTGAGAAATGATTTGATTTTAAAATTAGAAAATAGTGTAGAAGAAGTTAATAAAAAAGATATTGAAAGTGAATTAACAAATGTAGTTTTGGAATTGGCGAAAATGAAATAGGAGGGACTATAATGTCTAGAAAAAAAGAAGTGGAAAATGTTGAAAACATTGATAATATAGAGAATATTGAAGATATGAATTCTAAATTGTCTAAAAAAGATAAGAATGATAATGCTACTGTATCGAAAATTGATCAAATTGTTAACAATGTTAAAGATAAAGGAAAAATTGATTATAGTGAATTGGCAGCACAGCTTGGTGATTTTTCTCCTGATGAAATGGAAAAACTATTTGATAAACTTGAGAAATTAAATATTCAAGTTGCTAATGAAACTGTTGACCTTGATGATGAAGAACCAAATATTGAGGATTTAGAGGAAGTTGAAGATTTAGATATTTCAGATGTTAATATTGATACGTTAGAAGGTATTAGTGTTGATGATCCTGTAAGAATGTATTTAAGAGAGATTGGTAAAATACCTCTTTTGTCTTTTGAAGATGAGCTTAAATATGCTAAATTATCTTATGAACATGATGAAGCTGCTAAGCAAAAATTGACAGAATCTAATTTGAGATTAGTTGTTAGTATTGCTAAAAAGTATGTTGGAAGAGGAATGTTGTTCTTGGATTTGATTCAAGAGGGAAATATGGGATTGATTAAAGCTGTTGAAAAGTTTGATTATACTAAGGGATTTAAATTTAGTACATACGCTACTTGGTGGATTAGACAGGCAATTACTAGAGCAATTGCAGATCAAGCTAGAACTATTAGAATACCTGTTCATATGGTTGAGACCATTAATAAGTTGATAAGAACTTCAAGACATTTGTTGCAACAGAATGGTAGAGAACCAACACCTGAGGAGATTGCTGTTGAAATGGAAATTCCAGTTGAAAAGGTTTTGGAGATTCAAAAAATAGCTCAAGATCCAGTTTCTTTAGAAACTCCTATAGGTGAAGAAGATGATAGCCATTTAGGTGATTTTATTCCTGATGATGATTCACCATCACCACAGGATGCTGCTTCTTATACAATGCTTAAAGAACAATTAAATGAGGTGTTGGAAACTTTAACACCTAGAGAAGCGAAGGTTTTAAGATTAAGATTTGGTCTTGATGATGGAAAGGCTAGAACGCTAGAAGAAGTTGGAAAAGAATTTAGTGTAACTCGTGAGAGAATAAGACAGATTGAAGCTAAAGCTTTAAGGAAATTGAGACATCCTTCAAAGAGCAAAAAATTAAAGGAATATATGTAGGCATCTTGTAATTTGAAGGGGTTTGTGTTAAAATGAGTGAAGTTAAAAAGTATTATTACTTTTTTCCTTGCTTATTTTAATGATAAGCTATTATCCAAGAGGAGGTGAATAATAATGAATAAGTATGAAAGTGTTATCATTGTTAATCCTAATGTAGATGAAGAAGGCATTAAAGCTTTAGATAAGAAATTTACAGATATTATTAATAATGATGGTAAGTTAGAAAAAATTGATAACTTAGGAAAAAGAAAGTTAGCTTATGAAGTTAAGAAAAATAATGAAGGTATTTATTTAGTTTTAACATTTGAAGCTAATGCAGATTTGATTGAAGAACTACAAAGAAATTACAGAATTACTGATGAAGTTATTAAATTTATTGTTATCAAAATAGAAGAATAATTTTAATTAGGGCGCTTAGAAAGGCAATTTTATGAATAAGGTAATTTTAATTGGTAGATTAACTAGAGATCCTGAAGTTAGATATACTCAAGCAAATAATACAATGGTTGCATCTTTTTCTTTGGCAGTTAATAGAAGATTTGCTAGAGAAGGTGATGGACAAACAGCTGATTTTTTAAATTGTGTTGCTTGGTCAAAAACTGGAGAGTTTATTAGTAAATATTTTAAAAAGGGTCAACAAGTTGGAGTTGTTGGTAGAATTCAAACTAGAAGTTGGGATGATCAACAAGGACAAAAACATTATGCAACAGATATAGTTGTTGAAGAAGCATATTTTGCTGATTCAAGGAGAGATAATGGTGGTATGATGGATGGAGATAATCCATTTGCTACAGAGAATTTTGATGCTAACAATGGTGCTGATACTTCTGATTTTGAAGTTTCATCTGGTGATGATTTACCATTTTAGTAAATATAATAAGGAATGGGGGCGAAAATAATGGCAGATAAGAGAAATAATAGAAGAAATAATAAAGATTATGATGATGATTACAGAATCAAAAAAATAAGAAAAAAAGCTTGTCCTTTATGTTCTGATAAAGATTTAGTATTAGATTACAAAAATCCAGAACAATTAAAGAAATTTGTTAATGAAAGAGGTAAGATTCTTCCAAGAAGAACAACTGGAGCTTGTGCTAAACATCAAAGAGATATTACTATTGCAGTAAACAGATGTAGAGCAATTGCAATGTTACCATATTCACAAAACTAAGATAAGTTAAAAGATGGGTTCATTTATAATGTTCCCATCTTTTTTTATTTTATATTATTTTAATTTGATATTCCATGATGAATTTCTGGTGTATTATCATCTATTGGAAGCATTTTATAACCATTTTTTTGGCAATATTCGATGATTCTTGGTAATGCTTCTAAGATTTTTTTGTTTGTTCCAAAATCGTGCATTAATACAATATTTGAGCGATTTGGTCTCAACTCTTTTATTACATTGTTGTAACAATCGTCTGCTGTTCTAGCTCTTCCTGCATCATCATCATCGACATTCCAATCATAGTATTTATATCCACGTTGCTTTGCAGTTTTTGTTATTCTACTCATTATTCCTTTTGAATATCTTTTGCTTATTGTGTTTGAGCTACCACCTGGAAATCTAATATAATGTGAATCAAATCCAGTATCAGCTTTTACTTTGGCCCTTAATTTATCAATACCGTCTAGATATGAATTATCATCTTTATATGCAATAGCATAATTGTGATCATATGCATGTAGTCCTATTGTGTGTCCTTCATTTACTTCACGTTGTAATGTTGCTTTATTATAGTTTCCTGAGTTTATAACAAAGAAAGTTGCTTTTACGTTGTATTTTTTTAGTATATCTAATACTGAGTGAGTTATACTACTTGGTCCATCATCAAATGTTAAATATGCAATACTTTTTTCATTTGTTGTAGTTATCTTTGATTCAGTTGTTTTATTTTCATTAATTTTATTTGTTTGTGTTTTATTTTCGGTTGCTTTATTTTCGTTAGGTTTAGTTTCAGTTGTTTTTGATTGAGTTTCGGTAGTATTTGTTGTGCTAGTGTTATTATTTATTGTAGTTGGTGTAGTGTTTGTTTCTGATTTTGCTATTTGGGCTTGGTTTTGTACTTCTTGTTGTGATGTACTTGCAATTGTTTGTGAAGTATTGATTGTTTCATTTTTAGCAAGTAGATTGTCCCAAGAAAATGCAATTTGAACTGATATTAAAATTAAAGAAATTATAAAAACTAATATGGGTAATAGTGATAATTTTATTTTTGCAGTGTGTGTATTTTTTACATCATATAGATAAAATGTCTTGTCATTTAAATTTTTAATTTTATTATTTGAATATATTGCTATAATGATTGTTAGACCAATTAGGGCAATGATTTCTGCGATTATCATTCTTGCTTCTACTGATAATGATAGTATTAAATTATTCATTAGAAATCTCCTTTATTTTATGTGAATTATTGTATTTATTGATGAGATAAGTATATCATTTTTGTAAAAATAATTCTATAAGATATTAATATTTGAAGATGTATTTTATTTGATTTTACTATGTAATTATGATAAAAATATAATGATTGGAGATTATTATGAATGAGGTAAAAAATAGAAAATCTAGGCAATCTAATAATGTTAAAAGAAGAGTTAAACAACTTAAAAAAAATATTGCTAAAATAGGAATAAAAACTAAAATTTTTGCTTTTTTGTTAGTTGTTGTTGCTATTATAATGATATATTCTAATTTTTCTAGTCCGGCACGTGTTATTAGGGCGTTTTATAAAAATGTTAATAATCATAAATATGAAGAGCTTTATAATTTAGTAGAAACTGATATGAGTAAAGAGGAATTTACGAATAAGATGAAAAGTGTTTATGATGGAATGGAAGTTTCTAGTGCATGGGTTACAATTTCAATTAATTTAAAAAATAGTGATGTGGTTAATTTAAAATATGTGACTAATTTAAATACAGTTGCAGGGAAATTGACATTCTCGAATAAATCTACATTGGTTAAAGTTAATGGTAAATACAAAATTAAATGGGATAATTCTTTTTTATATCCTAAGTTAAAAAATAATCAAAAGATAAGAGTTTCTACTTTAAAGGCCAAAAGAGGAGCTATTTATGATAGAAATAAAAATATACTTGCTAAAGATGCTAAAGCTTATTCTATAGGTATTGTTGCCGGAAAGATTAAAACTGATGATGACTTAATAGCAATTTCAAAATTGTTGAATATAACATATAAAGATATAAAAGCTGAATTAGCTAAACCATATGTTGTTGATGGTACTTTTGTTCATTTGAAAAATATTGATAGAGAACAACAAGAATTAAAGACAGCATTGCTTAAAATACCTGCTGTTAAGATAATTGATTATGATATTAGAGAGTATCCATATAACGAAAAATTATCAACATTGTTAGGATTTGTGCAAAATGATGATGGAAAGTCAGGATTGGAATTAACATTTAATTCTCAACTGAAGGGACTTAATGGATGTGAAATTTATGTTGATGATGATGGAATTAATGTTGATACTATTTTGAAGAAAGATAGGGTTAATGGTAAAAATATTGATTTAACTATTGATGTGAAATTACAAGAGTTAATATATGAAAAATTTAAAGATATTGAAAGTGCGACTGTTGCAATGAATTATACTACAGGTGAGATTTTGGCATTAGTTAGTACACCAAGTTATGAAACAAATAAAATTTCTTTAGGGATTAGTGATAATGAGTGGAATGAAATTATTAATAATAAGAAAAAGCCACTATTTACTAGATTTTTGAGTAAATATACTCCTGGATCTACAATGAAACCAATAGTTGCTGCTATTGGACTTGATACTGACTCATTTACTGATACTGAAAACTTTGGAAAAAGTGTTAAGACTTGGCAAAAGGATTCGTCTTGGAAAGATTTTTATGTTACTACATTAGAGGTGTATAATGGAGAATCTAATTTAGAGAAAGCTTTAATACATTCTGATAATGTGTATTTTGCAAAAGCTGCTTTAAAGATTGGTAAAAATTTGTTTAAACAAGAACTTGATAGATATGGGTTTAATAAACCCTTAAATTTTGAGCAGAATACAGATATTTCTGTTTATGGAAATATTGATAGTGAAGCTAAATTAGCTGTTTCTGGATTTGGACAGGGAGAAATGGAAGTTAATCCTATATTTATGGCTAAAATATATTCTGCTTTTGCTAATAATGGAAAAGCTGTAACTCCTTACATTTTACAAAAGGAAGGAAATGATCAAAATACTGTTAATAGTGTAAATTTAATTAAACCTCTTACTGCTAATAAGATAAAAAATGATTTAAAAAAAGTAATTGATGAAGGAACTGGAAAGTTAGCTAAGATTGATGGAAAAAATTTATATGGTAAGACAGGTACTGCAGAAATTAAAATGACTAAAGATGATAAATCTGGTGAAGAGATTGGTTGGTTTAATGTTTTTGATGATAATAAATTATTAATTGTTAATATGGTTGAAAATGCGAAGAAATTAAATGGTAGTAAATTTAGTGTAAAAAATTTAAGAGAAGTATTTGACAAGTATGTTATAATAAATAATGTTAATTAATGAGATGTTAATTGACAATTATTAGAAAAATAATGAAAGGTAGGTAAAAATGAAGAGTGTTATTTTAAATGTTGGTGGAATGACTTGTAGTGGTTGTTCTGCTGGACTTGAGAAATATTTGTCTAAACAGAATGGTATTGTTAGTGCAAGTGTTAATTTAGTTTTAGCTACAGTTAAGATAGAATATGATGAAACTATTTTAGATATTAATAAATTGAATAAGTTTATTAAAGAAGCTGGTTTTACATCATATGGTGAGGAATATAATAAAGATAAGAGAAAGCCTGAAAGATTAACTTTAATATTATATACATTTTTGACTATATTATTAATGTATATTTCTATGGGAAATATGTTTAAGCTTCCAATGTTAAGTGTTTTTGATATGCATCATAACCCAATTGTATATTCTATAAGTTTGGCAGTTATTACTTTTTTATATTTTATATATGGCTTTGATATAATTAAAAGTGGTGTCAAAAATCTTATTAATAAAATGCCTAATATGGATTCATTAATTATGATTGGCGTTATAGTTAATTATTTGTATAGTTTATTTAATATGATTCTAGTGTTTAGAGGCAATATTAATGGATTACATCATTTATATTTTGAAGCTTCAGCAATGACTATATTGTTTGTTAAAATTGGTAGGTTTATTGATAAAAGTAATAGGATTAAAGCTACTGATGCTGTAAAGGGGTTAGTTTCTGTTACACCTAAAAAAGCAATTAAATTAGTTAATGGTGAAGAAAAGACTGTAACAATTAATGAGATTTCAAAGAAAGATATTATTGTATGTAGACCTGGTGAAAAGATTGCAGTTGATGGTATTGTTAGAAAAGGAAGAACAAATATTAATGAGTCTTTAATTACTGGCGAAAGTAAACCTGTTCATAAAGAAGTTGGAGATGAAGTGGTTGCAGGCTCTATAAATTGTAATGGTTATATTGAGTATGAGGCTGTAAGAATTGGTAGAGAGACGAATATTTCAAATATAGTAAAGATGGTTGTTGAAGCAACTAATAGTAAAACTGATATTCAAAGATTTGTTGATAAAGTAAGTGGAATATTTGTTCCTGCAATTTTTATAATAGCTATTTTAGCTGGAATTTTAAACTTTGTAGTAATAAAAGATGTTGCAAATGCTATTAATGTTTTTGTAACTGTTTTAGTTGTTGCATGTCCTTGTGCTCTTGGTATTGCTACGCCACTTGCAATGGTTGTTTCTATAGGAAAGTTGAGTAAAAATGGTATTTTTATAAAATCTAGTGAAAGTTTAGAGATTCTTAAAAATATAAAAAATGTTGTTTTTGATAAAACAGGTA
This sequence comes from Clostridiales bacterium, assembly GCA_013333035.2. Lineage (GTDB taxonomy): Bacteria > Bacillota > Clostridia > TANB77 > CAG-508 > CAG-793. The sequence goes on from JABCPQ020000018.1 coordinate 22,539, forward strand.
CTTTAACAAATGGAAAATTTAGTATTGTTGATAAAAATATCAATGATGATAATATGGTGATTTTACAAAGTATTGAATTTAATTCAAAACATCCAATTGCTCAAAGTATTTGTGAATATTCTGATTTTTCTAAACTTAAAGTAGATAATTTTAGAGAAATTGAAGGATATGGTGTTCAAGCTGATATAGGTAATATCACATATTATGTTGGAAGTTCTAAATTTGTTAAAGAACAATGTGTTGATAATATTTATATTGAAGATGAAAAAAGGTTTTTGGATAAAGGTTATACAATTATTTATCTATTTACAAATGAAAAAGTTCTTGGAATTGTTGGATTAGCTGATACAGTGAAAGCTGGTGTTAAAGAGCTTATTACAGAATTAAAAAATATGAACAAGAATGTTTATATGCTAACTGGTGATAATGAAGCTTCTGCTAAAATCATTGCTAATGAAATTGGTATTGATAATGTAGAGAGTAATTTGACACCTAAACAAAAATTAGTTTATATAAGTAATTTGAATGAAAATACTAATTCAGTAATGATGGTTGGTGATGGAATTAATGATAGTCCTTCACTAAAAGCTGCAGCGATTGGTGTAAGTGTTGAAGGTGGAAGTGATATTAGTGCTGATTCTTCAGATATTATATTAATGAATTCTAATATGGAAATAATTTCATTATTATTGAAAGTCGGTAATAAAACTAATCGAATTATTAAACAAAATTTATTTTGGGCAGTTTTTTATAATTGTTTAATGATAGTTGTTGCAACTGGTTTATTACCAATACATATTAATCCGATGATTGCTAGTATAGCAATGATGATGAGTAGTTTAATGGTTGTATTTAATAGTTTAAGATTATTATAGTAATTTATTTAAGTTTGACTATTGCAATTTGATGGCTAATATGCTATTATTATTAATAGTCAGTGAAAAATAAGCATAGGAGGTGCGAATAATGGCAAAGTGTGAGTTTTGCGAAAAGACAATGTCAACAGGAAATAGAATTAGTATTGCTCGTTCACATGTTAGTAGAAGAGCTTTGAGAACTTTTAAACCAAACTTAAGAACAGTTAAAGTTAATGTTGATGGTGAAAATAGAAAGATGACAGTATGCGCTAAATGCTTACGTTCATTCAAAAATGCAGCTAATGATTAATTAGGATATGATAGAGCACTATTTAGATAGTGTTCTTTTTTATTTTATAGAATTTTAATTGGTTAATAAATATGAAAATTATAAATTGATAATTGTTTGCTATTATGTTATTATTTATTTGTAGATTATTAAAAGTGAAGGATATATATGTTAAGTAAAATTGTAGAAATTAATGTTTGGCATGTAATTAGGAGAATTTTAGTTTCAATTACAATGTTGATTGCAATTATTTTCTTTATGCAAATTGCACCTGGATATGTTAAAGATCCTCCTAAAACGTCAAAGATTAGGATGATTTTAAATAATAATATTATAAGTAATTTAAAAAATGATATTATTTTTATTGATAATAAAACTTATTTATCTATTGATGATATTAGAAACTATTTTGATGAATTTTTAAAAGAAGAAAATAATCGTTTTATTACAACTTATGCTGGGAATACTGCAGTTATTTCTAAAAATAGTAATTCTGTTTATTTAAATGGTGAATATACTAATTTTTCTACACAACCTTTATATGATAAGGAAAATGCTAAGTATTATTTATCTCTTGATAATTTAAATAGAGTATATGATTATGATATGAGATATAATCCATATACTAAGGTGGTCATAATTGATACGAAATCTAAGAAATTGGTTAAAGCTAGAGCTAAAGATAATTTTGCAATAAAGTATAAGGCTACTAGATTATCAAAGACTGTTGATAAGATTATTAAAAATGATGAGCTTATAATTGTTCAAAATGAAAATAATCTTGATTATGAAGTAGATGGATGGATTAGAGTTAGGACGCCGAATGCTAAAATTGGCTATATTGATAAAAGTGATATTATTGATCGAGTTGTAGCATGGGATGGTAATATTAAAAGTGATGATCCTGTTAGGGTAAGCTTTGCTTGGGAATATTATCCTGAAGGGAATAGCGCACCAATTAAATCAGGAAAAATTGAAGGAATAAATATTGTTTCTCCATCTTTTATAAGTGTGAAGTCTGATGGAATTGTTTATTCTAAAGGTGATGATAATGAAAAGAAGTATGTTGAATGGGCGCATAAGAATGGATATAAAGTTTATCCAACAGTTTCGAATATTTCTATTTCAAATATTAATGATAATACAAAGATTTTTGAGAGTTTTGAGACAAGGGAAAAGGTAATTAATCAAATTGTTGATAAATTAGTTGAAGAAAAAGTTGATGGGGTTTATGTTGATTTTGAAAAGATATTATTGTCTGATAAAGATAATTATACGAGATTTATAATTGAATTAGCTGCAGGTGTTAGAAAATATAATATGAAAATTTCAGTTGCTGTGACACCACCTGATGGTGCAGAGAATTGGTCGTTGTGTTATGATAGATATAATTTGGCTAAAGCTGTGGATTATATGGTATTTTTATCTTTTGATACACATGGGGTTCTTTCTCCTGTAAGTCTTTCATCTGCATATGAACTTGAAAATAATATTAATAAATTATTAAATAATGAAGCTGTACCAGCTAATAAATTAGTTGTTTCGTTACCTTTATATACAAGGCTTTGGTCTGAGACTAATGGTAAAGTTAGGAATAAAGTTGTTAATATGAAGAATATTGTGATTCCTGATAAAGTTGAAAAACAATGGGATGATGTTGCTAAACAGTATTATATTGAGTATAAAACATATCAAACTGTTAATAAAATGTGGATTGAAGATGAAACTTCAATATCAAAGAAACTTGATATTATTAATAAATATAAATTAAAGGGTGCAGGTTTTTGGGAACTTGGAAGAGAAAAGGCTGATCTTTGGAAGATTGTAGTTGATAAACTTAAATAAATTATATTAAATACGGAAGATAAATTTTTATTTGTCTTTCGTTTTTTTTTATTATATAAAGTGAGATTTATTTTTGTATATATTTAAGCTTTTATTTTAGTGTGATAATGAACATAAATAGTGAAAATATGGTGAAAATACTTGACATTATCTTTCAATTGGATTAATATAGACACATTGTTAATTAAAGTTCGCAGTGAGGAGTGATAAAAAATGGACAATGAAGAAGTAATTTTAACCCAAGAGGGATATGATAAAATTGAAGAAAATTTAGAAGAATTAAAGACTAAAGTTAGAGATGAAATTAGAGAGAGAATTAAAGTAGCTTTAAGTTATGGTGATTTATCAGAAAATTCAGAGTATGATGAAGCTAAAGCTGCTCTAGCAGAAAATGAAGATAAGATTGCTGAATTAGAAAATAAATTAAAACATGCTAGAATTATTGATGAAAGTGAAATTGATACTAAAGTTGTTCAAATAGGCAATACAGTAAAAGTTCATGATATTGAATTTGATGAAGATGTAACATATACAATTGTTGGGTCAACAGAAGTTGATTTATTAAATAATAAAATTTCAAATGAATCACCTATTGGACAAGCACTTTTAGGAGCTAAAAAAGGTCAAGTTGTTGAAGCTAAAGCTCCAAATGGAATTATGAAGTTTAAAGTTTTATCTATTACTATATAGTAATGGCTAAGGAGATATTGGTTTTTTGCCGATATCTCTTTTATATTATAAAATTTGTGTATATTAATTTTATTAAAAGGTATTAATATTAGACTTCGAAAATATTGACATTTAGGCAATTAGAATATATTATTAATGCATAAGTTTGCATGTGATGTGAGGTGAAAATATGGAAGCATTTATGACTACTTCATCTATGGGAGGCGAGCTTATAAGCTTTAAAATAGATGGAATAGAAAAAATTCACCAAGGAGAAGAAGTAAAGGATGAGAATGGGAGAGTTTACTGGAAAAGACATGCTCCAGTGTTATTCCCAGTTGTAGGAAAGTTGAAAGGTGGTCATACAGTTATAAATGGTCGTACTTTTGAAATACCACAACATGGCTTTGCTAGAGATTTAAAATTTGAACCTATAACAAAATTGGATAATTTTCACTCATATAAATTAGTTAGTGATAAATACACATTAGTTAGATATCCATTTGAATTTGAGTTATATAATACTTATAGACAGGAAGAAAATAAACTGATTTTTATTTATAAAGTCATTAATACTGGTGATTCGCCAATGACTTTTGGTCTTGGGAGTCATCCTGCTTTTAAAATTGATAGTGATGATATTAAAAAAGAAAATTATTATTTGGAATTTAGTGAAGAAGAAGAAAATGCACATTTCTTATATTTAATAGATGGTTTGGTTGCTACTGAATATTCAAGGAATAAGCTGATTAATAATAAATATATTTTATTAAATGAGCATTCTTTTGATAATGATGCTTTGATAATAAAAGGAATACAACATAAAGAGGTTAGTTTAAAAAATAGAAGAACTGGTAAAACTATTTTAAAAATGAATTATGAAGGATGGCCATATTTAGGAATTTGGTCAAAACCAGGGGCTCCATTTTTATGTTTGGAACCGTGGTTTTCTACAGCTGATAGAATTAATAGGGCTAATGTTTTTAATAAAAATCCTGATTTAATTACATTACAGCCAAAAGAAGAGTTTGAAGCGAAATATAGAGTTGAATTTTTTTAATAGGAGTTGATTGTGAAAGTTTTAATGATGATAATTATAGCTGTTTCAGTTTGTGTTATTTATGATATAAGAAGTATTCTTAGTAAGAATTTTCCTAAACAGAATAATTCAACTGTTATAGGAATTGTGAGGATATTAGCACTTATAATTTCTTTAATATGTAGTGCTGTATATTATTTTATTTAATAAAGGAGGTTTATTTTGAGTAATAAGGGAAACAATGGTGGAAAAAAGGTAAATAATAACGCAGAAATTAGTGTTAAAAAGAATGATAAAAAATTGGGAGAAGTGACAATTGATCCTAAATTGAAGTCAGAATTAATTGATGAGAATGTTGCAGAGTTTAAGAAAAAAGATTTAAATGTAAAGGAAAATTTGAAAAATAAAAAAGAAGAAGTTAAAAAAGATGTAAAATCTGAATCTTTAAATAAAGAAGATGTATCTAAGAATTCAAATGAAGATAGCAAGTCTAAAAAAGATGTTAGTAAAGGTATTAAAGGAATTATTGTTGTTATATTTATATTCTTAATTCTTTTTGTTGTGTCTAAAGTTTTAAGCAATAATCAAAAAAGATTGTTGAATAAAGCTGTTAATGAATTAGCTTCAAAGAATGTTGTAACTACTAATTTTCATGATGAGAAAATTAATAATGTAGGTGAATATAAAATTATTGCTGAAACTATTAAAGAATTTTTAGTTAAATATTCTGATCAAATGAAGGAAATTCAAAATGATTTACAACAAGAACAAGCAATTGTTTCAAATCTTTTGTCTGAAGCTAATTATAAAAATGATGCTCCTAATTTTGAGAATTCTCTAAAAATGTTAAATGATGCAAAAGCAAAATTTGATACTGATATTGAAAATATTAAGTTGTTAACTTCTGAAGAATCTATTATGAAATTAATAGAAAATAAAAAATTATCATCAGAATATGTTGAATTATATAAAAAATATTTCTTTTCTGAATCTACATTAAAAGAATTGCTCGCAAAAGATTCTAGTGTTTTATTAAATACTAAAAATACAGTAGATAGCACATATGATGGATTGAATAATATATTTGCATTTTTAGTTGCAAATCAAGGTAAATGGGAAGTAAGTAATGGAAATGTTGTTTTTGCAGATTTCTCTTTAATGGCTCAGTTCATTGCTTTAAAAACGAATATATAAAATTGTAACTTTATAGTAATACAAATGTAATATTTTATTGCAAAGCTTGAAACACATGGAGTTTGTAGATTTGAAACGTGTTTGACTTTTTGACTAAATGCTTAAGTCATGGTATAATCAGCTCATCAAATGAAAAGTAGGTGATTTAATAATGATTTACCAAAATGATATTGCTAGTTTAAAATCTAACATTAATGAAAAAATTGGACAAAAGATAATTGTTAAAGGCTCTCTTGGTAGAAGTAAGTCATTTGAAAAAGAGGCAACTATAGAAAAGGCATATCCTAGTATTTTTGTTGTAAGGTATGATGAAAATGATAGAAGTGTTTCATATCAATATAAAGATGTTTTGACACGTAGTGTTGAAGTTGATGTGTTTGATGGTGAAGGATATAGTCCACTAGTTCCTCCAACTCAAAAAGGAATAAGAAAGTTAAGAACTTCATTATAAAGTTTGTATCCCAGATGTCATTGCATTTGGGATATTTTTTTACTATTATAGAAAAATGAATTAGAAGAAAACAAAGGAGAAAAAATGAATGATAGTACAAAAAAAGCATTAATGAGATTGTTAGCAATATTAATTGTTTTTATAATTTCTTATGCTTATAATAAAATTTTTGTGAGTGGTAATTCGAATAATGCGAAGAAAATAAATTTAAATGATAATATTAATAATTCTAAATTTACAGATGTTGATTTTAATAATGATGATTTAAATATTTTATTTATGTATGTTGGGCAGGCAGATTCAACTTTTATTAAATATAAAGATAAAACAATGTTAATTGATGCAGGTAATAATGAAGATGGGAATAATATTGTTAAGTTTTTAAAAAGTAAAGGGATTAATAAGTTGGATTATATTGTTGGAACTCATTATGATGAAGATCATATTGGTGGACTTGATGATATAATAAATAATTTCGATATTGGTAAGTTTTATTTATCAAATGGTGGTGAACTTGGACCTAATTATTATAATTTAGAAAAAGCGGCTAAGAAAAAGAATTTAGCTATTACCATTCCTAAAGTTGGTGATAAAATTGATTTTGGTGATGTTAATATGGAAGTTATGGCAGCTTCTAAATTTGATGGTAAAAATGATAATAATGCTTCAATAGTTATTCAAGCTAAATATGGTAGTCGTAGATATTTATTTATGGGTGATCTTGAGAAACAGGAAGAAGCAAAGCGTAAATGGAATGAGGTTGATGTTTTGAAGGCAGGACATCATGGTTCTAATACAAGTAGTACTCAAGAATTTTTAAATCAAGTTAAGCCTAAATATGTTTTTGTGTCTGCTGGTAAAAATAATAAATACAGACTTCCA
>JABCPQ020000019.1 GCA_013333035.2 Clostridiales bacterium
AAAAGAAGTTAGGATACTTGTCACCAGTAGAGTATCGATTAAAATATTTAAATTAAATACTTTTTTATTTAGTGAGTACTTGACAGGTACTAGTATCTATTAACTCCTCCTTGGTTAGCGAGACAAACAATAAGTTACACTGAATCAAGCAAAATATTAATATTTACTCAATTTTTAATATCTTCTCAATCTCCCGTTAGATTGAACTATATATGGAGTTCCATCTTGATCATAATAAAAATCACCCTTCTTCTCTAATGTTGTTCCATCATCAAAATGATCTACTCCATCTTTATTATACGATGTTGTCCCATCGCCATGGTGTGTGATACCATGACTATCTGTATAGTCATCCTGTGTCCAATAATCCTTCTCTTTCATGTCTAGCCTCGCTTTCTCAAAAACTCGCTAACCATATTTAAATTATATATTTTTTATAAAAAATGTCAATAGTTTTACAAAAATATTTCATTTTAAAATTATATCTTCTATTATGTTTCTATTGCTGATTTTTTAATTTATTATTTTTGCAATAACCTAAATTTTTTCCCTTCAACTTTATCAACTCTCAATATTCCATTATTTTTTAACCTTTTCTTTTAATTTTAAAAATTATATATATATTCTTTTATCTTATTTACTTGTTATCATTGATATAGTTGAACTCTCTTCTTTGAAAATTTCTTTTTGATATCTTAGGATTTCTTCAAAAGTTATATCTTCTAATTCTGTTATGTAGTCAAAGCCGTTATAGCCTTTTATTGCTGATTGTAAGAATAGTCTTCCAATGTCTTCTACATCATTGAATTCTTTTACTAATTCGCCATAAACTCTTTTTTTGCTACGCTCGAATTGTTCTTCTGTAATTGTTGAATTTATTATGGTTTCGATGATTTTATTTGCTGTTTCTTTTGGATTTTTTGTTTCTCCTGCTATTAAAACATGCGAATAATTAGTTGAAAATTCATTTTCTACTTCTAGCTCTGACATTATTATTCCATTATTATATAATTCTTGATATAATTCTGAACATTTTCCTATTATTGAGTTTAATATAATATCTGATGCTATTGCCATTTTTAGTTTATTGTCTTTAAGATTGTTTTTGAATCCTATCATGAATAATGGCATGTTTACATCCATTTTTTCTTCTTTTATTTTTCTATTTATTGTTTCTGGTTCTTCTGGATATATTCTTTTGATTGAGGTTATTTTTTCTTTTTTTAATAATCTTTTCTTTATTTCACTTACGATTTCTTTTGGATTAAAATCTCCACTTATACACATAATTGAGTTGGCTGGATTATAAAATGTATTATAACAAGAATATAGGTTTTCTTTAGTTATATGGCTTATTGTTTCTACAGTTCCCGCTGTGTCAATTCTTACTGTATTGTTATGATACATATTTTGAACTGCATTTATATATAGTCTCCATGATGGCATATCATCGTATTTTCCTATTTCTTGACTAATTATTGGTCTTTCTTTTTCAACATTTTCATCTGTATAATATGGATGTTGAACATAATCCATTAATTCGTCCAAGCCTTCATAAAAATTATCTGTTCCTGAAAATAGATATGCTGTGTGGTCATTTGTTGTATATGCGTTTGCATCTAATCCTAATGACATTAATGTCATTAAACTGTCTATTCCACTCTCATTTTCAAACATTTTATGTTCTAAGTAATGTGCAATTCCATCTGGTACTATTACTTCTTGATTTGTTATTGGGTCTATAAAATGATTATCGTTTGATCCTATTTTGAATCCCCATATTACATACTTTTTATCTGTTTCATGTTTTGGGATTATCATTACTGTCATCCCATTGTCTAATTTTTCAATAAATACTTTTTCTTTTATTAAATTATTTGTTATTTCTTGCATTTTTCTACCTCATTAATTTCCTAAAAAGTATATTGTGTCTATTTTTATTTGTTTTGCCACTTTAACTATATCTTCTTTTTTTACTTCTTCAATTTTTTTGCGATATTTTTCAATATCTATTTCTTCGTTATATAAGTCTTTATCAAATCTATACTCTATCATATTTTCACTTGATTCATTGATTAAATTTAATCCTGCGTTTATAAATTGTTTTGCATCTTTCATTTCTTTTTCAGTGATATTTCCATCTTCCATATCTTTTAATTGATTTTTTATTACTTCTACTGCTTTGTTGTATTTTGATACTTCGATTCCTGTTGATATGATAATTGCATTATTTCTTTTTAAATATGTTGATCCTGCTGAATATGCAAGTCCTTCCTTTTCTCTTACATTTAGAAATAACTTTGAGTTGGCTCCTTTTCCTAGTATTGTATTATATAATGCTATTACTTCTTGTTTATTGTTTGGCGTATTTAATCCGATTACAAGTTTTCCTTGTGTTACGTCCATTTGTTCTTTTACTATATTTTCTTTTTCTGAAATTTTAACTGGAAATTCTTTTGATATTGTTATTTCTTTTTCATCAATATTATATGATTCTATATTTAAATTTTCGACGTCTCCTACAATATATAAATATTTTTCAGAATTTTTTATCAATTCTTCATATTTCTCATACAATTTTTCACTTGTTATATTATAAATTTCATCTATATTTCCAAATTTATATAAGCCATATGGTTCTTCTTTAAACATTTCTTCTAACAATCTATTTGTGGCATATGTGTCTTTATTATCTTTTCTTGATTCAATAACTTTTTTTAAATTTTCTTTTTCTTGTTCTACGTAGTCATCGTCAAATTTTCCATTTACTAAATATGGCTTCATTACTATATTCAAAAGCATTTCTATAGATGTTTTACTTAAATCCTCATTGTTTGGTAAATAGTTATTGTTTAATGATTCTAAATAAAATTTTAATACCTCATTATTTCCTACTTTTGTTATTCCTATTCCGAATGTCGCGTCATACATTTCTTCTAATTTTTTACTAATTTCTAGTTGATTATTGTATTTTTCGCATCCTCTTTTTAAGACCGTTGGTATTAGTGCATTATATGTTACATTTTCTTTCGTTAATGGTATTGTTAAATATAGTGCATATACATTGGTTTTAAATTTTTTTGTTTCAATCTTTTTTATTTTCACTTATTTTCCTACCTTTATTTTATATAAAAAAGAGGCAATTTCTTTACAAAATCACCTCCTTGTTTTTTAGAATTTTCTTTTTCTAGCTGCTTCAGACTTTTTCTTTCTTTTTACACTTGGTTTTTCATAAGATTCTCTCTTACGTACCTCCTGTAAAATTTCATTTCTAGCACATTGTCTTTTAAGTCTTTTTATTGCATCTTCTATATTTCCGTTAGTTACTCTAATCTCTGCCATATCTCTTTTTCCCCTCCTTCCAGTAATAAAACTTATTGTATGGGAATCTATTTCACCTAAATACTTGTTTATTATACATTATTTAAGTTTAGATTGTCAATAAAAATAATTAATTTTATATAGCTCTTGCTTTTACTATTAATCTTTTTGTTCCGTATTCTTTACAAGTTATTAATGTTACTTCTTTTTTTCCATTTGTTAACTGGCTAGTACATCTTACATCTTCTGGATCAACTTTGTATATGTCATATACTTTGTATGTTACTGTGTTTCCATTAATGTCTGATAATGTGAATGTGTCACCTATTTTTGCGCCTAGTACTTTTCCAAACATTTTTCCACTTGCATAATTGTGTCCTACTATACAGTAATTACCTACTTGATTTGGTGATGGTCCCCAATATTTACATAGTGATATTTTTAATAAACTTTCATTTTGCTCTGATAATATTGGATAACTAATTCCTAATCTTGGGTATTCTAGTATTGCTTCTGTTTCATAAGTTTGTCCATTTGTTGCTTTTATTTTTTTAGTTTTTTGATTTTTATCTGATACGGTTTTATATGCAGATGTTGTTAAATCTTCTTTTTCTAATTCTACATTTTCTTCATATTGATCTGATACATCCTCATCTGAATTTAATGCTACAACCATTACTTTATCTGTAATTAATGTGTCATCTTTTTCTTTTGGTGATGAATCTAATTGACTTCTAATATCTTGTGATACTAATTCTTCTTCATTTTTTTGTTTTTCTGCAATAAAATAATAAACTAATAGTGAGACTATGACCAATATTGATATTAAAAATATTGTTTGGTATATTCTTTGTTTTCGTTTTAATTCTTTTGTTACATATACTTTTGATGATATTAATATTTGATTCAATAGTTCTCTCCTTTCTATTATTTCTGTTTATTATTTTAACATAAATCAGCTATTTTTGCAAATATTTCCAATGACAATTCTTCGCCTCTTACACTTTCAGAAACGCCTAATTTTGCTAAAATTTCAGATAATTTATTTTTTTCAATATTTTGTGATATTGAATTCATTATTGTTTTTCTTCTTTTTGTAAAATTTTCTTTTATTAACTTAAATAGTAATTCTTCGTTTTTTACTTTTACTCTTGGTTCTGATAATTTCTTTATTCTTACAATTGCTGATTCAACTTCTGGCGCTGGTATAAATGATTCTTTTGATACATTTGCTACTATTTCTGCGTCTGCATAATAATTTACGAAATATGTTATTGCTCCTGCTTTTTTATCTCCTGGAGTTGCACAAATTCTTTCTGCTACTTCTTTTTGTATTAAAATTGTTATGTCTGTTATATTTGTTTTTATTAATTCTGTTATTATTGAGGTTGTTATATAATATGGCAAATTTGCTACGACTTTAGCTTTTGGAGCAAGTTTGTTTATGTCTAATTTAAGTATATCTTCGTTGATTATTTCAATGTTATCATACATTTTAAATCTGTCTGATATGATTTCTACCATATTTGGATCTAATTCTACTGCTATTACTTTTTTAGCTTTTTGTAACAATATTGCTGTTAAAGTTCCTAGTCCTGGCCCTATTTCTATTATTGTATCTTCTTTATCTACGCCATTTGCTATTGTTTCTAATGCTTGTTCATCAAATAAAAAGTTTTGCCCTAATTTTTTGTTTGCGTGAACATTATATTTTTTCATTA
>JABCPQ020000020.1 GCA_013333035.2 Clostridiales bacterium
TATTCTTTAAATGGTGCAGGATATATGGATGCAACAGTAAAGAAAATTGGATATATAATATTTGCATTAGTAGCAACATTTTCAGTATTCAGAATATATTCATCAATTAAAGAAGGAAGTGTACGTAGAGCCATAGGATATATACTAGTAGTACCAGTATATTTAATAGTATTAGCAGGATTAATGGTATTATTGTCAGCAATATTAGTAGGAAATAATTCACTAGAAAAAAATGAATGGTATATAAGCAAAAATATTGAACAAACAAATTCATCATATAATATGAAACTAATAAATTCAGAATTAAACTATTCTGGAACAATCACAGAAAAAGAAGTAGCAGCAAACAAAGACATCTTAAACAACATAGATTTAGTAAATGATGATTTAGTATTAAAAACAGTTAAATATTCACAAACAGCAAAAGGATATTATACATTTAGAAAAACACAAATAGAAATGTATAATGTAAATAATGCATCAACATTGTTATATGTAACACCACGTGAAATATCAACAGCAAATGCCACATATTCAAACAAAACATACCAATACACACATGGATATGGAATAATGGCAACAATGGCTGGCCAAACAGACGAAGATGGATATTTAAAAACAGTTCAAAAAGAATTTGGAGATTTATCAAAATCAACAATACAAATAACAGAACCAAGAATTTATTATGGACTAGAAACAAATAGTGCAGTAGTATTAAATAGTACAAAACAAGAAGCCGATTATGTTGATGAAAATGGAAATTCAGTAAACTATACTTATACAGGAAAATCAGGACTAAGCTTAAATATATTTGATAGATTAATACTTGCAATAAATCAAGGAGATATGAAATTAGCATTCTCAGGATCAATCACAAAATCAAGTAGATATTTGATAAATAGAAATATTATAAATAGAGCAAAAACAATGTTACCAGGAATCATTTATGATGAAAATCCATACATGGTAATAGATAATCAAGGAAAGCAATATTGGGTATTAGATGGATATACAACATCAAACTCATATCCATTTGCACAAAAAACAAACTTTAATAACGCTGAAATCAACTACATAAGAAATTCAGTAAAAGTAATAATAAATGCATTTGATGGAACTACAAAATTCTATATAACAGACAGAACAGATCCAATAATAATGTCATATAATAATGCATATCCAGGATTATTTGAAGATAAAGACACTCAAATTCCATCAGACATAAGTTCACACTTTGTATATCCAAAAAAATTATTCAATATTCAAACAAAAATAATGGAAATATATCATAATACAACAGCAGGTGTATTATTTAGAGGAAATGATGTTTGGAATGTTGTAAGAAGAGGTGAATCATTTAAAAATTCAACAGAAATGGATTCATATTATACAATGGTTAAAGACACTCATGGAAATAATAATATTGGATTAGTAATGCCATTTACCGTTTATGGAAAGCAAAATATCATTGCATATATGGTAGGAACAATTGAAAATGGAGAAATGAAGTTACAACTTAAGAAATTCCAAGAAGATAGTAATGTATTAGGACCAATTTCATTGGAAACACAAATAAATCAAGATGAAACAATATCTCAAGAAATAGCAAGCTTAAATGTAAGTGGAACAAAGATTAGTTCAGATATTATAATAGTTCCAGTAGAAAATACAATTTTATATGTAAAACCAATCTATCAACAATTAATAAACGAAACATCACAAAAACCACAATTAAAAAGAGTAGTTGTAGCATCAGGAAATAAAGTAGGAATTGGAGAAAATATAAATTCAGCAATCAAAAATTTATTATCTAAAAAAGCAGTTGATATAAATGTATCAAATACTGAAAATTTGCAAGACAATATAAATGAAGTAATAAAAGCATTAAAAAAGGTAAAAGAATCAACAAAAAACAATGATTGGAAACTATATGGAGAAGATATGGATAAATTAACAAAAGCCATAGACCAATTAGAAACAACATCAAAGAAACAAAAAGAAAATAAAGTATCAGAAGAAAAAGCCGTATCAACAACCAAATAAAACCAAAGAAGGGAATCTAGTAAAATGAATTTACCAAATAAATTAACAGTAATGAGAATATTGCTAGTATTTGTAATATTAATTATAAGTTTTTTAGATATTCCAGGAGAGGTAGTAGGAATATCATTAAAATATTTAATAATTGATATTATATTTATAATAGCTTCAATAACAGATCATTATGATGGGTATTTAGCAAGAAAAAATAATCAAATTACCACATTTGGTAAATTCTTAGACCCGATCGCAGATAAAATATTAGTAGTAACAACAATGCTATTACTAACTGAAAGAGGAACATTACCAGCTTGGATTCCAATTATAACAATATTTAGAGAATTTTTAGTATCAGGTTATAGACTAGTAGAAGCAAAAGAAGGTGGAAAAGTAGTAGCAGCAAACATTTGGGGCAAAATAAAGACAGTAACACAAATGATAGCAATAATTTTAATGTTAATAGATTCAAACAAATTCTTCGCATTTAGAGCAACAAATTTACCAATGCCATTAATGATATTAAATATATTAGGATCAATAATGATGTTAATATCAGTAATTGCATGCATATTCTCAGGATATACATATTTAAAAAATGGAAAAGACTTATTTAAAGATAGATAAAGAGGTACAAAATGGACAAACATGAGCAAGCAAAACAAGAAATAAAAGAACTTGTAGATAAACTAAATTATTATTCAAATCTATATTATAACCTAGATAAACCTGAAATATCAGATTATGAATATGACATGTTAAATAATAGATTAAAAGTATTAGAAGCAGAAAATCCAGATTTAATATTGCCTGATTCACCTTTGCATAAAGTAGGAGGAACAGCAAGAAAAGATTTAAAACAAGTTGTTCATGAGGTACCATTATTAAGCCTTCAAGATATATTTGATTTTGAAAGTTTGTATGACTTTGATAAAAGAGTTAAAGAAAATGGGCAAACAGATTATTGTGTAGAAACAAAGATAGATGGCTTATCATGTGCGTTAAAATATGAAAAAGGAATATTAGTACAAGGCGCAACAAGAGGCAATGGCCAAATCGGAGAAGATGTAACAGAAAATGTTAAGACAATCAAAACAATTCCACAAAAATTAAAAAAGGAAATAGACATAACAGTTCGTGGTGAAGTGTTCATTTCAACAGCTGACTTTGAAAAAATGAATGAAGAACGCGAAATCTTAGAAGAACCATTATTTGCAAACGCAAGAAATGCAGCAGCAGGATCACTAAGACAATTAGATCCAAAAATAACAGCCAAAAGACCACTAAATATATATATATTCAATGTACAAAAAATAGATGGAGTAGAATTTAATTCACATTTTGAAGAGTTAGAATATCTAGCAGAATTAGGATTTAATGTAGTACCATTTAGAAAAAGATGTAAAAATATAGAAGAAGCAATAAATGCAATTAAAGAAATAGGCGAAAATCGTGATAAATTAACATTTGGAATTGATGGAGCAGTAGTCAAAGTAGACAATCTAGCTCTAAGAGAAAAAATGGGAAATACATTCAAAACACCAAGATGGGCAATTGCATATAAATATCCACCAGAACAAAAAGAAACAATCTTAAAAGATATAGTATGTGAAATAGGACGTACAGGAGTAATAACACCGGTAGCAATATTAGAGCCAGTAAGAGTAGCAGGCTCAACAATATCAAAAACAACATTGCATAATGAAGATTTTATAAAAGAAAAAGACTTGAAAATAGGAGATACTGTAATAATACAAAAACAAGGTGACGTAATTCCTGAAGTAATTGCAGTAAATAAAGATAAAAGAACAGGCAAGGAAAAAGAATTCACTATGCCAACAACATGTCCAGTATGTGGAGCACCTGCAATCAGAGAACCAGGAGAATCAGCAACATATTGTACTGGAATAGAATGTCCAGCAAAAGCATTAAAAACAATAGCACATTTTGCATCAAAAGAAGCAATGGACATAAATGGCTTAGGAATAAAAATAGTAGAACAATTATTAGAAAAATCATTAATCAAAAATATTGCAGATATATATGAGCTAAAATTAGAAGATGTTTCATCATTAAAAAAGAATGGTGGAAAATTTGCAAGTAATCTAATTCAAGCAATAAACGAAAGTAAATCAAGAGATTTAAGTAATTTAATCACAGGTTTTGGAATAAGACATGTAGGACGTAAATTAGCAAAAACATTAGCAAAACGCTATAAAAATATCGATGAATTGATGAAAGTAAATGTTGAAGAATTAGCATCAAAAGATAATATAGGATTAATAATAGCACAAAGCATAGTAGAATTTTTTAGCGAAGCACAAACAATAGACTTAATAAATAAATTAAAAGCAAATGGAGTAAATATGTCATATATTGAAGAAGGCACTTCAGATGACAGATTTGAAGGAAAAACATTTGTATTAACAGGATCATTAGAAAAATATTCAAGAGATGAAGCAAGCTCAATAATCGAAAGATTAGGAGGAAAAACTTCATCATCAGTATCAAAAAAGACAAGCTATTTATTAGCAGGTGAAGATGCAGGTTCAAAGCTAACAAAAGCAAGAGACCTAGGAGTCACAATTATATCAGAAAAAGATTTTGAAGAAATGATCAAATAATAAGGAGAGCGATGAAAGATTATACTTTTGAAAAATTTGACCAAGATTTAAACAATGGATACAAAATATGTTTTACATATTTGAAAAATAAGTATATGATATATAAAGTAAGTGAAAATTGTTATATGCAAGAATTGTTAGAACAACACAGTAGAAATCCAGTACAAGAAAAAGCAATGATAACATATAAAGCAATACATATGATGTTTCCATACCAACAAGATTATGAATATAAAAATTAATTAGAGGTAATAATGTCAGAAGAAAATAAAGAAGACTACAAAATAGAAGACGTAGAACAACATGCAGATGATAGAGAATACATGTTGCAAGCAATTGAAAATGATGCAACATGGGTATTAGCATACGCATCAGAAAAATTAAAAGCAGATAAAGATTTAATGATGAAATGTGCATCAAAAGATGGACAAATTCTATATTATACAAGTGAACAATTAAGAGATGATAAAGAATTTGTATTAAAAGCAGTTTCTAATAAATGGCTTATAATAAAATATGTAAGTTACAGGTTAAGGAGCGATAAAGATGTTGCACTATGTGCCCTTAAATCATCAAAAAAAGCAAAAGAGTATTTAACAAAGGAAGCATTAGAAATACCAGAAGTAGAAGAATTTCTAAAAGAAGATAACGAAGAAACTAAATGATATAATTTTGGGGATGATAGCTATGAAAAGAAAAAATGGAACAGATATACTAAAAGAAATCAACAATATGACACAAGAGCAATTAATTGACTACAGAGAAAAAAATCGACAATTCGTAGAAAAAGTAGAAAAAAGAAAAATAAAAAATATAATTAGTAGAATAATAAAGCGAATAATCGATATAATAGCAGGAATTATCGGGATTATATTATTAATTCCAATAACAATAATAGTAACTATCATGAATATAGCAAATAAAGACTTTGGAAATGTATTCTATACACAATATAGGATAGGCAAAAATGGAAAAAAATTCAAGATGGTTAAATTCAGAAGCATGCAAAAAGATGCAGACCAAATATTAGAAAAATATTTAAAAGAAAACCCTAAAGAAGCAAAAGAATACAAAATAAATAAAAAATTAAAAAACGATCCTAGAGTAACAAAAACAGGAAAATTTTTAAGAAAAACATCATTAGATGAATGGCCACAATTCTTATCAATATTAACTGGAAAAATGAGCCTTGTAGGACCACGTCCATACCTACTTTCAGAAAAAGAAGAGATGGGAGAATACTATAAATATATAATAAAATCAAAACCAGGATTAACTGGATTATGGCAAGTATCAGGAAGATCAAACTTAACATTTGAAGATAGATTAAAATTAGATGAAGAGTATTCAAATAGACAAGGAAATATAAGAGATTTTAAAATATTAATAAAAACATTTCATAAAGTTTTTGGAGAAGAAGGAGCGATATAATCTTGAAAGATATAAAAGTAATAGTAGGGTCACATAAAGAATACAAGATGCCAAAAGACAATATGTATATACCATTACATTTAGGTGCTGAAGGTTCTAAGAAAATAAATGGATTTAAAAAAGATAATGAAGGTGAAAACATTTCAATCAAAAATCCATTTTTTTGTGAACTAACAGGCCTATATTGGGCGTGGAAGAATATAGATGCAAAATATATAGGATTAGTACATTATAGAAGGCATTTAACAGCTAAAAATATTGTATTAACAAGAAATGAAAACAAAAAATTTGAAAAACTATTAACAAAAGAAGAAACAGACAAATTATTATCAGATGTTGATATAATTTTACCAAAGAAAAGAAAATATTATATTGAAAACATATATGATCATTATAAACATACACATTATATCGAAACATTGGACGAAACAGAAAAAATAATAAAAGAAAAATATCCAGAATATTTAAATGAATTTGAAAAAATTCATAAAAGAACTTCAGCACATATGTTTAATATTTTTATAATGAAAAAAGAAATATTGAACGACTACTGTACATGGCTATTTGATATTTTATTTGAATTAGAAAAACGAGTAGATGAAACTAAATATGATAAATTTAATGCAAGATTTTATGGAAGAATCTCAGAGATATTATTAGACGTATACATATACAAAAATAAGTTAAAATTCAAAGAAGTAAATATCATGGACATGCAAAATATTAATTGGTTTAATAAAGTAGCCAGTTTTTTGAAAGCAAAATTTTTTAATAAAAAATACGCATCAAGTTTTTAAGGAGAAAAAATGAAGGAATTAGTTTCGATAATAGTACCAATATACAATGTATCAGAATACCTTGAAAGATGCATAAAAAGCTTAATAAATCAAACTTATAAAAACATTGAAATTGTTCTAGTAAATGACGGCTCAACAGATAATTCATTAGATATTTGTAAAAAATATCAAAATAAAGATAAGCGAATTGTAGTGTTAGATAAAACAAACGGAGGTTTATCAGATGCGAGGAATTATGGAATTGAAAGAGCAAAAGGACAATATATAACATGTGTAGATTCAGATGATTATGTTACAGATGATTATGTTGAATTTATGTATAATAATTTAAAGAAAGACGACGCAGATATATCAATTTGTAAACATATCGTACTATTTGACAATAATACACAAATATCAACAGCAACACATAAAAAATACTTATTAAATCCAAAAGATACATTAGAAATGCTAATATATGATGAAGATATGGATGTCAGTGCAGTTGCCAAATTATACAAAAAAGAATTGTTTGAAGGAATTAAGTACCCTAAAGGACAATTATTTGAAGATGCAGCAACAACATATAAATTAATTGACAAAGCAAACAAAATAACATTTGAATCAGAAGGAAAATATTTTTATATAATAAGACAAGACTCAATCACAAATAGAAGATTTGATGAAAGAAAAGCCGACTTAATAAAATCGACGAAACAAATGACTGAATATATTAGAAATAAATATCCAGAATTAAAGCAAGGATGTGACAGAAGGGATATGTATGCATATTTAAGCACATTAATGCAAATGACCAAAGAAAAGGATATTAAAAAATATTCAAAATTACAAAATGAAATCATGACTTATATTAAATCAAATAGAAGTAAAATCTTAAAAGATAAAAAAACACCTAAGAGAGATAGAATGGCATTAATCTCCACTTTTTTAGGATATAGAGGATTTAAAACAGCTTGGAGCATATATCAAAATATTTTAAGAAAAAGAGAAAAAGTAAAATAAGAAATTCAATTAAGGAGTAACCAATGAATGATAAAATAGATTTTGTTATGATATGGGTTGATGGAAATGATCCAGAATGGAGAGAAGAAAAGGATAAATACAGTAATAATGTAGATAACAATACAGATAATAGGGAAGCAAGATTTAGAGATTGGGATAACTTACAATATTGGTTCAGAGGTGTTGAAAAATTTGCTCCATGGGTAAATAAAATTCATTTCGTAACATGTGGGCATTTGCCAAAATGGTTAAATACAGAAAATCCAAAATTGAATATTGTAAAGCATAAAGATTTCATACCTAAGAAATATTTACCAACATTTAATTCACATACAATTGAATTAAATTTACATAGAATTAAAGGATTGGCAGAAAATTTTGTATATTTCAATGATGATTTATTTATTGTAAAAAAGACAAAAGACACAGATTTTTTTAAAAACAATATTCCATGTGATACAGCAGCATTAAATGCGAATATATCTTACAGAGAAAACAAAAATCATTCTCAAGAAGCAATCATGGAAATAATAAATGATCATTTTGACAAAAACGCAGTAATAAAAAAGAACTTTACAAAATGGTTTAATTTAAAATATGGAAAAGAATTGCTTAGAACAACTAATCTAATGTTATGGAATGCATTTCCAGGAATATTGCACATGCATTTAGCTAATTCATTCAAAAAATCAACATTTGAAACAGTATGGAAGCTTGAGCCAGAAGTACTTGACGAAACATGCTTATGTAAATTTAGATATGCATTAAATGTAAATCAATGGATTATGAAAGATTGGCAACTTGTAACGGGAAACTTTTGCCCAAGAAGTGCAAACTTTGGAAAATCATACATTATAAACGACGACAGAAAAAATAATGAAAACATATATAATACATTACGTAAGCAAAAATATAAAATGATGTGTATAAACGATGGTGTTAAACCAGAGAATTTTGAAGTTGAAAAACAAAATTTAATAAATGCATTTGAACAAATACTACCTGAAAAAAGTAGTTTTGAAAAATAGAATGTATAGAATATTAGAGGAAAATAAATTGCAAGAAACAGATAAAAATAAAAGATTAGTATATTTAGATATTCTAAATATACTATCAATATTTGCAGTAGTAGCAATGCACATGAATGGAAGTGTGCATTCTTTGCCATTAAATAATTCATGGGCTTTTAGTTTATTAGTTGATACTTTGTGCTATTTTGCAGTACCAATATTTGTAATGATAAGTGGTGCAACATTAATGAACTATAGACAAAAATATGATACTAAAACTTTCTTCAAAAAAAGATTGATGAAGGTATTGGTACCATTCCTATTCTGGTCAATACTAATGCTAATTTGGAGAATCAAAACAAATCAAATAAGTTTAAATATTGAATTAATCAATTTAATTAATGTAATTCTAACAAACAAGGAAGAACCAATCTATTATTTCATGTTTGAAATAATAGGAGTGTATTTAACTATGCCATTAATATCACAATTAACAGATAAAAAATATCGAAAAACGCTATGGTATGTTGTAATAATATATTTTATACTAAAAGGCGTATTATCAAACATATCAACAATTATAGGAATATCATATAATCAAGCAATAAATATACAAATAGGAACTTATGTAGTATATGCAATACTAGGATATTTATTATCAACTGAAGAAAATATTAAAAGTAGAACAAAAATTATTATATATGCACTAGCAATGATTGGACTAATATTTAGATTCTTATTAACATATATAATAAGCATGAAAAATGGAAAAATATTTAATGAGTTTTGGGGATATAGCGCATGGTACGCAATGTTACAATCAATTGCAGTATTTATATTCGTAAAAGACTTGAAATTAAATAAGAAAATAGAAAATAATCAAAAGTTGTGTAATATAATTTCTAAAATAGCAAGTTGTAGCTTCGGAATATATTTAATACATATATTTGTAAAACATTATTTTGCAAGAATTATGAATATACCATCATCATCAATAATACATAAAACAATAGGAATTATAATTGTTTATTTAATTTCATTAATAATTGTATACATAATGAAAAAAGTTAAATTTGTAAGAAAAATAGTACCATAATAACCATAATAAAGAGGAAGAAATGAATAATATTAAGGAATATATAAAAAATAACAAAACAAATATAATAATAACAGTAATTGTATTTACTGTGTTTTTTATAATAAACAATATTCAATTTGTATTTACACATGGTGTTGCACCAGATGTAATGTTCTTTGGAACAGATCATTATAAAGCCGGAGTATGGGAAATATCCCTAGGAAGATTTGGCCTAACATTAATTGATAAATTAAAATTTGGATTAGTAAGCAAACAAGTAATAATAGCATATTGTATGATATATTTAGGTATATCAACTATATTAATAGAATATCTGTTTAATATAAAGAAAAAAATATCAGTAATACTATTATCAATAGTAATAGCAGTATTTCCAATATTCACAGAGACATATTTCTTCTTATATTGTGCAGATTCATATTGCTTAGCATTTTTATTATCTGTAATAGCAGTGATAGGAATAAAGAAATATATTGACACAAACAAATTTAAGTATTTATGCATTACAATAATAGCAACAATAGCAACTTGTTCACTATATCAAGCATACTTAGGATTAATATTAGGACTTTATGCTTTATATATAATAACAAATAAAAAAGATATTAATATAAGAACAATATTGAAGACAATCTTAATAATAGGTATTTCAGTAATAATGTATTATTTAATATTAAAAGGAATATTATTAATCAATGGTATTAAGTTAGCATCATATAAAGGAGCTAATTCATTAGGAATAGAAACAATAAAACATATTCCAAAATCAATAATTAATACATATAAAGATATAGCAAACTTTTTATTTGGAAATAGAATAATTTATAATAATATTTATTATAGAAGAATAATCAATTCGATATTAATAATATCAATAATACTATTAATTAGAAAAGTCAAAGAACATTCTGTAAAATCGATAATATTAAGAATTATATTTTTAGCAATTTTACCAATATGTATTGCAATAATGGATATTATTGCACCAACAACAACTATTAACTTAGTAACAGGACCTGGATTAATTACAATATATATATTAATAATTAGCTTATTAGATAAATATGATTTTTCTTCAAATATACAAAAGATATTAAAAATAGTTATAATATGCATGATTTGTATAACAATGCATACATTTATTATACAAAACAATTATACATATAAAGTAAGAGAACATACATATCAAAATTTCTATACAATACAAAATAATATATACACAAGAGGTACAAGCTTAAAAGGATATAATAAAAATATGAAATGGTTGTTTTCAGATACAATATTATTTCATTCAGAATATGGAAAATTTGGAAATGGATTTATTTCAAATGATAATGAAACATATATAGGAATTAGAGGATCATCAAATGCACAAATAATTAATTTTTACAAAACTTATATGGGAATTGATATTTCAATATGTTCAGAAGATGAATATAATCAAATTGTAAAGACAAATGAATTCAAAGAAATGCAATCATACCCAAATGACAATTCAATAAAGATAATTAATAATTGTGTTGTAGTAAAAATCAATTAATAGGAGAAAAAAATGTACGATTATCTAGTAGTAGGAAGCGGACTATTTGGTGCAATATTTGCACATGAAGCAACAAAAAGAGGTAAAAGTGTTCTAGTAATAGACAAAAAAAACCACATTGCAGGAAATATATACACAGAAAATAAGGATGAAATAAATATTCATAAATACGGAGCACATATATTTCATACTAGTAACAAAGAAGTATGGCAATACATAAATAAATTTGCAGAATTTAATAGATATACAAACTCACCAATAGCAAGATACAAAAATGAATTGTATAATTTGCCATTTAATATGAATACATTCCATCAATTATGGCCATCAGAAGTATTTACACCATCAGATGCAAAACACAAGATTGATGAAGAAAAAGCAGAAGCGGTATGCAATTTACAAGGAAAAGAGCCATCAAACCTTGAAGAACAAGCAATGTGTTTAATAGGCAAAACAATATATGAAAAACTAATAAAAGGATACACAGAGAAGCAATGGGGAAGAAGTTGTAAAGAGCTTCCAGCATTCATAATAAAACGTTTACCAGTAAGATTAACTTATGATAACAATTATTTTAATGACATATATCAAGGAATCCCAATAGGTGGATATACTAAGATCATTGAAAAAATGCTAGAAAATATTGAAGTTAGACTAAATTGTAATTATTTTGATCATAAGGAAGAACTAGATAAAATATCTAAAAAAATTATTTTTACAGGTCAAATCGACCAATATTATGATTATAGATTCGGAAGGCTAGAATATAGAAGTTTAAGGTTTGAAACTACTCGTTTAGAAGAACAAAATTATCAAGGAAATGCAGTAGTAAACTATACTGAATATGGAGTCCCATACACCAGAATAATTGAACACAAACATTTTGAATATGCAAAAAATTTAGGAACAAAATCAATAGAAGAAACAAACAATATAACATATATAACAAAAGAATATCCAACAGATTGGCAAGAAGGAATGGAGCCATATTATCCAATAAACAATGAAAAAAACAATGAATTATACAAAAAGTATTTAGAATTAGCTTCAAAAGACGAAAAAGTCATATTTGGAGGTAGATTAGGAATGTATAAATATTTCGATATGGATAAAATAATTGAAGCAGCATTAGAATCTGTTTCAAAAAATATTAAATAATTGTGAAAAAATCAGTAACAAAACATATATGAAAGGAAACAAAATAATTGAAAAAAATAAATTTTAATATAATATATTATTTTTGCTTAGGAATATTCATATTAAGTAGTTTATTTAGAACTATGCAACAAATATTTGATCCATTAGAAATAGTAGCTTATGTATTATTGATGATAAAAATCATAAAAGATAATATAGAAGAATTTAAAGATTGGAAAAATATAAATAAAAGAAAAATCTTAATAAATCTTGGAATACTAATTTTATTTGGAATTGCATTCATTTTCTCAAGAGATGTAACATTAGTAAAATTTATATTATTAATATATGCATTCAAAGGAGTATCATTCCATAATTGCGTTAAAGTAGATTTATATGTAAGAGCAATCGGGGTTATAACAGTCTTATTACTATGTAAAATTGGAATTATTGAAGATGTACTAGTAACAAGAGGAGAAATTGTAAGACATAGTCTTGGCTTCTACCATCCAAATGTATTTGGAGATAATGTAGTTTTATTATTCTTTGAATATATATATTTGCAGATATATGACAAAGAAATATCATGGAAAAATATCATAACATATAGTGCTATAGGTATAGCATTATCAATCATAACGTATTTTGTATCAAACACAAGATCAGCAATTTTAGCAATTTTCATGATATTAATGGGAATAATAGTAAAGAAATGTAATATAATAGAAAAATTAAAAAACAATAAAACCATAAAATTTATAATAACAAATATTTTTATTATATTAGAAATTTTCACAATAATAATAACAATATCATATTATAATAATAATTTTATTGGAAACATTGTAAACAAAATGTTCTCACTTAGACTATATTATAATGTACAATTCTTCGAACATTTTGGAATCACACCATTTGGTGTAAACTTTAATGGATTCAGCAATTCAGAAATGACATTAGATATGGCATATTCAAATATTCTAATAAGATATGGAATATTCTTCACAATATTCTTATGCATTGTATTTAAAAAATTATTAAAATACTTATATAATAACAAAAATTATATATTATTAGTAATATTTTTAATTTTTATAACTAATGGACTATTTGAAAATCTATGGTTAAGAATAGAACATAATATATTCATGTTAATACTATATCCAGTAGTAGAACAATATATAAATCAAAGAAAATCAGGGAAACAAAAAGAAGATGAAAGAGTTCAAGAAAATTTTACATAAAATTAAAAACGATAATTTTTGGAAGAATTTATTTAAAAATTCTTTTTGGGCATTTTTTGGTGATGCATCAGCATCAGCAATAACATTTATTATTTCAATAATACTAATAAAAATAATAGGAAGTGATTCTTATGGCATATTGATTTTAGCTCAATCATATATGAATATAATGGACGTAGTAATAAACATTCAAAGCTGGAGAAGTACTATACAATATGGGCAAAAAGCACTTGTTGACGGAAATATCAAAGAATTACATTCATATGTAAAACTTGGGTGTATAATGGATATATCAACTGCAATACTATGTTGCATAATAACAGTAATATTGCCACACTTTATAGGTTCACTATTACACTGGTCAAACGAGATGATATTATGTTCTCAAATATTTGCAATAACAATAATATCACATTTTGCAGGAACGCCAACAGCAATATTAAGGTTATTTAATAAATATAATTTAGTAGCATTAAGTAAAACATTAGCAGCAATATTCAAAATAACAGCAATAGTAGCATATTATTTAATAACCAAAAACCTAAATCTAATATCATCAACAATAATATTTATGATGACAGATTTTATAGGAAATATTTTATTAGTAATATTCGCATTTTACAATTATTCAAAAAAATATAAAATATCAGATATTATAAAAGCAAAAATGCCAAAAGATTCAAAATCATTCATCAGCTATACATTATGGGGAACTCTATCAGAAATAGTTGATTTACCAGTACAAACAATAGATGTTTTCATAGTATCAGTATTAGGAAATGCAACAGTAGCAATATATAAAATATTTAAGCAAATAATAGGAATAATCAGCAAAGTAACAGGACCAATACAACAATCAATATTACCACAATTTTCAGAGCTATCAGCCAAAGGCAATGAAAAACGTGGGTTTGAAGTAGTTATAAAAATACATAGAACAATATTAAAATATACATTACCAATCTCAATATTAGTAGGAGCAACATCATATCTTTGGCTTGGAAAATTATATGATATAACATATGCAAATTATTGGTACATACTATTTATATATTTAATAATTCAAACTTATGCATTATCATACACAACAATACATCCATTTTTTATAACATTAGGTAATATGAAAATAAATGCAATAATAGAATTTACAGCAAATATAGTATATTTAATCGTAAGTTTCATACTAGTTAGAGTAATTGGATTATTAGGAATTACAATAGCATTCCTAATCCAAATATTATTAAATATATTCTTAAAATATTTCTGTATAAAGAAATGGATTGCAAACACAGAAGAAAAAGCGTAGATAAAAGTATTATGAGGTGCAAATATGAAGATAGATTACTTTGAATCAAAAAAAATATTAATAATAATTCCACATCAAGATGACGAAATACATCTTGCAGGAAGTATAATAGCATCATTAAAAGATACTAGAAATATATATGTCGCATACACAACAAGTGGTGATTATGCATATAATGCCTCAGTAAGATATAAAGAAGCAATAAAATCATTATGGCAATTAGGAAAAATAAAAAGAGAAAACATTTTCTTTTTAGCATATCCAGACCAATCATATGAAGCAAAAGAGCATATATATACAACAAAAGGAGATTATATTTCTGCAAATGGTCATAGTGAAACATATTCACCATCCCAAAAATATCAAACACTTAATTATCAATTACATAATAAAGAAGCAAAATATAATAAAGAAAATTTAGAAAAAAATATACAAGAATTAATATTAAAAATTAAACCAGAAATAATAATTTGTAATGATTTAGATTTTCATCCAGATCACATAATGACATCAATTTTATTTGAAAAAGCACTTGGAAAAATCCTAAAATCAAATAAAGAATATAGACCAATAGTCCTTAAAGGATTTACTTATGAAAATTGTTATTTTGGACCAGATGACTTATTTGAACAAGAAAATGAAATGAAATTTCAAAAAGATAAATCAGGAAATTTAATAAGCAATCAATATTATAATATTCAAGATTCTTTAAAAATAAATATATCGCCAAAATGTTACACTCAAAATTTATTTGCAAACAAAATATTTAAAGCAATATTAAAACATAAAAGTCAAAATCTAGTATCACATACAACGAGAATGATAAATACAAATCAAGTATATTGGAAAAGAAATACAAACAATCTATTATTTAATGCCAAAATAGAAGCCAGCTCTGGAAACAAAGAATATTTAAATGACTTTTCATTATCAGATACAGATTATATATTAAATGGTAATAAAGTTCCCATAAAATATAATCAAGGAATTTGGATTCTAGATAATGATGATAATGAAAAAAGAATAACAATAACATTTGATAATAAAGAATATGTAGAATGTATAAAATTATATAATGGTCTAATAAATAAAAATTATATAAAAGAAATAGAAATAAAACTTGATAACAAAAAGGCCGAAAAATATACATTAGAAGACAAATTAATCAATTCTATAACAATTAAAGAAAATGTCGAAAAAATAGAAATAAAAGTCTTAGATGACAAATGTTCAAACGGATTTTCAGAAATAGAAGTGTTTTCAAAACCAGAAAATAGCATAAAAGAAAATGAAGCAACAATAAAAAATAATGCAAACATACTAACCAAAATAATTGACAAAGGCATTATTTCTTTATTAATTTTCACTCAAAAAGTTTATAGAAAACTTTTCATAAAATCAAAATTTTAAATATTTGCAATATCCCAGTAAATTATGTTAAAATAACATTATCATGCAAGTCAAACTTGCATCCCATGGGGATGTAAAGGCTTCGACAAATTATTTGAAATATTGATAGCGAGTAGTGGATGGTTGCTTCGGCCACTATAAAAAAGCAAAATTAAATATAAAAGCTGACAATAGAGAATTAGCTTACGCTGCCTAAGCGCAGTGTCATCTTATAATTAAAGCCTACTGTTTTTTATAAGATGTCGACTAAAGTAGGAAACAAAGGTGTTTGCTTCATTCAAACACTGGGTAACTTAATTGAATATACTAAAACAATTTTGTTTATTTTAAAATTTTAGTGAACAAATAAAATAAACTGCACTCGGAGAAATCAATATGGAAAATCTTTTGGACATGGGTTCGAATCCCATCATCTCCACCAACCCAAAAGGGCTCTAGGCAATTTCCTAGAGTCCTTATTTAATTGATTATAATATAAAAATAGAGTGAGCAAACTATATAAAAGTTACTCACTCATCTAAATTTGGCAGGAGTAGTAGGATTCGAACCCACACGCACGGTTTTGGAGACCGGAATGCTACCATTGACATCATACTCCTATTTACGTTCTTTATTTTAACATATCATTTTATAAAATTCAACTATTCAATTAATTTTATAAGAAAAAAACCCTCAGCTTGTGAGGATTTTTTTAATTGCTTCAAGTCAGCCTAAGCCAATATCGATTATTTTGGCTTTCAAAATAAAAATATCTAGAGCCCAATCTCTCTATCTTCTCTACCGGAGTAGTCAAATGGGGCTCATAAAAATCAGAGCCGATTTCTCTTCTCCGGCAATTAAATGGTTCTCCAATAATTGGAACCGTAGAAGAACAAGCCTCAAAAGTGTTTCCAACAAATTCAAAATTGGACGGATCCCATTCCCCCTGATAGCCCTCTAAGACTAGGGCGGCTACTTTGTACTCTTTGCCCTTTTCAAAGGGATAGTTTGCTTTAGCAATTACTCTCATTATTCCTCCTGTAATCACATCAGACATAGTTAATTAGTTGCATTTTTATTATATCATATATTATTTAATTATGCTATAATTTTTCACTTTACAAAAATACAAAAATATGGAATAATAATATAAATTTATAAAAAGTGGAAAGAGGAAATCAGAATTGAAAACTACTTTCGAAAAAGAAGAAATGAAATTATTCATTTTTTGGCAGAATAAACAAGAAAAAATGAAAAAATATAATTTAATAGAAAAGCAAATATATAAATTAAGAAAAGATGAAATAGTTCAATTAATAAGAGATTTACAAATAAAAGAATTTGATGAAAAAATGACAAACATATATGCTATACAATAAAAAGATTTGGTAAAATTAATACTAAATCTTTTTTTATTTTACAAAAAAGACATTAATTTAAAATTGTAAAACCACAAAACCTATAGTATAATTTAAATAATATTAATATACGAAGGAGAAAATATTTTGAAAATAACAGAAACATTAGCATTGGAGAAAATAGCAAATAATGTAAGAATTGATATTCTTGAAGAAGTTTATAATGCAAAATCAGGACATATAGGTGGAGCATTTTCAATCGCAGATATTTTAACAGTACTATATTTTAACGAAATGAACATAGACGCAAAAAGTCCAGATTCACCAGATAGAGACAGATTAGTGTTATCAAAAGGTCATGCATCAGCAGCTCTATATGCAGTACTTGCAGAAAAAGGATATATAGATAAAGAAGAATTAAAAACATTTAGAAACATTGATAGCAATCTACAAGGACATCCAGATATGAATAAAGTTCCAGGAGTAGATATGACAACAGGGTCATTGGGACAAGGTTTATCAGTAGCAAATGGAATGGCACTATCATCAAAATTAGACTCAAGAGGATATAGAGTATATTGTATTTTAGGTGATGGTGAATTACAAGAAGGGCAAGTTTGGGAAGCAGCAATGACTGCCGAAAAATATCAATTAGACAATTTATGTGTAATAATTGATGCAAATGAATTACAGCTAACAGATACAACAATGAATGTAAAAGGAATAAATCAAAATGATATAGAACAAAAATTTAGAGCATTTGGATTTCAAACAGTAGTAATAGACGGACATAATATTGAATCAATAATTAGAGCATTAACAATTGCAGAAATGACAAAAGGAAAGCCAACAGCAATAATATGCAAAACCATAAAAGGAAAAGGTGTATCTTTTATGGAAAATCAAATTGATTGGCACGGAAAAGCACCAAACGATGAAGAATACAAAATAGCAATGAAAGAATTGAAACAAGAAGCAGAAAAAATACAAGAAAAAATTACGAATCGTGAAGTATAACAAAAGATAAGGAGAAATCTATGAAAAAAAAGATAGACTTTAACAATAAAATAGCAACAAGAGAAAGTTTTGGAAAAGCGATAGCAGAAATCGAAGATGAAGATATAGTAGTTTTAGATTCAGATTTATCATCATCAACAAAAACAGATATATTTAAAGAAAAATATCCAAATAGATTCTTTGAATTAGGAATCTCAGAAGCAGACATGATTGGAACAGCAGCAGGAATGGCAACATGTGGCAAAAAACCAATTGTAGCAACATTTGCAGCATTTGCAACAGGCAGAGTTTATGATCAAATACGTTGCAGTATCGCATACCCAAATTTGAATGTAAAAATTATTGGAACACATGCAGGAATAACAGTTGGAGAAGATGGAGCAACACATCAAATGCTAGAAGACATAAATTTAATGAGAGCAATGCCAAACATGTTAGTAATCTCTCCATCTGATGACATACAAGCAAAAATCTTAATAAAGAAACTAGCAGAATATGAAGGACCAGCATATGTTAGACTATCAAGAATGAAAACACCTGTAATATATGAAGGCTTAACAGAAGATAATTTTGAAATAGGAAAAGGCATTCAAATAGGAAAGGGAACTGATGCAACAATATTTGCAACAGGAGACTTATTATCAGAAGCTTTAAAAGCACAAAAATTATTGAAGAAAGCAAACTATGACGTAAGGGTCGTAGACGTCCATACAATAAAACCAATAGATGAAGAATTAATTATAAAATGTGCACAAGAAACAAATAAATTATATTCATTAGAAAATCATAGCATAACAGGAGGTTTGGGAACAGCAATTGCAGAAGTGCTTTGTGACAAATACCCACATCAATTAACCAGATTTGGAATGGAAAATGAATTTGGAAGATCAGGAACACCAGCAGATTTATTAAAATATTATAAATTAGATGCAGAATCAATTGTAAATAAAATATTATTAGAAAAATAAGAAAACACCCTCGAATTATTAACTTCGAGGGTGTTAAGCTTTACATCAGGAACATCATCACTATAAATAATAATATGTCAAATGCAAATGCAGCAAAGAATTCGCCACCAAATGCAAATAACAGTATCATAATAGCAGATAATGCTAGTCCAATCCAAGAAACAATATTCTTGAATCTTAGGGCCAAAATGGCTGAAAATGTAATTCCTAGAAATGACAGTGTTGCTGTTGCAATGGAATGCCCGTGTGCACGGACATCTATTACAACAAGCGTCATAAACGCCCAAATGAGCAATCCCTGGAACAGGAATAACAACAGCCTAAAGTTTCTAGACAGTATTATTGCAACAATTGCCAATCCTGCTCCTAAAAAGGTTAACCATAATGGAACCTTAGGGGAAGCAAGGCTTGCACCAAGTGCAACACCCAAGAAATGGACGATGAAAAATGGGTTTTCATTGTCCTGACTGTTATACAACAGCAGGGTAGAACCACCATATGCTACAATCAGCAACATCATAAATAATGCACTCATAATGCTCCTCCTTACAGAGCAACCAACATCTTGATAAAGATGTTGATTGGTATCATGGACAACCAAAATAGGACTATCCCCATAACCTTTAGTTGCGGATCTCTTTCTCTAATCGGTAGAGAAAGAAGAACATATGCAATCCACAATAGAATGGCTGGAATAAATCCAAACCAACTATTTAGAATTACTGCGATAACAGGGAGCAACATCTGAAGTAGAAACTTCAGAACACTCCTAGAAAATCTGGCTGTTATTAATATAAACAGTGGATAAAATCCAACTGTAAATAAAAATAACACTATCCGCCCAAGTAAAGCTAGGGGCGGAAGATTGAAACTAATCATTTTCGTTCCTCCTTTTTTATTTGTAAATTTATCAACATAAATTATATCATAGATATAGTAAAAAACAAAGGAAAAACAAAAAAGTTCCAACATAATTGGAACTTAAACTGGTGACTCTTACGGGAATCGAACCCATGATTCAGCCTTGAGAGGGCTGCGTCTTAGCCGCTTGACCAAAGAGCCATATAAAACTAAAGACATTATACATTATATAAAAAAACAAGTCAATATAATATTTATAATAATAGGTCAGTCTTTTGCACTAAGAAAAAATCAGTGATATAATTTCGACATTGAGAAAAAAGGAGGAAATAATTTTGAAATATAAAAATTTAGTAAATGGTGAATGGAAAGAATCAAGCAATGAAACAGAATCTTATTCACCAATAGATAATAGATTATTAGGAACAGTTCCAGCAATGTCAAGAGAAGAAGTTGACGAAGCTATGAAATCAGCAAGAGCGGCTTTGAAAGCATGGAAGGAATTAGCACCAGTAGAAAGAGCAAAATACTTATATAAAGCAGCAGACTTAATAGAAGAAAGAAAAGAAGAAATTGCAAAAGTCGTTGCAGAAGAAGTATGTAAAGAATACAAATCAGCATTAAGTGAAGTTGTAAGAACAGCAGAATTAATAAGATACACAATAGAAGAAGGACTTAGAATAGCAGGTGAAATAACAAATGGCGGAGGATTTGAAGCAGCAAGTAAAAACAAATACTCAATAATTGAAAGAGAACCAGTAGGAGTAGTATTAGCAATCGCACCATTCAATTATCCAGTAAATTTATCAGGTTCAAAAATTGCACCAGCTTTAATAGCAGGAAACACAGTAGTATTCAAACCAGCGACACAAGGAGCGATGAGTGGTCTAGAACTAGCAAAAGCATTCGCAGATGCAGGAATTCCAGCAGGTGTATTAAATACAGTAACAGGCAAAGGCTCAGTAATTGGAGATTATTTAATTGAACATCCAGAAGTTAACTTTATTAACTTTACAGGAAGTACAGAAGTTGGACAAAGAATTGGAAAATTAGCTGGAATGAAGCCAATTTTATTAGAATTAGGTGGAAAAGATGCAGCAATAGTATTAGAAGATGCAGATTTAGAAAAAGCAGCAAAAGATATTATTGGAGGAGCATTCAGCTATTCAGGACAAAGATGTACAGCAATAAAAAGAGTATTAGTAATGGAAAGTGTTGCAGACAAATTAGCAAGCTTATTACAAGAAGGAACAAAGAAATTAACAGTAGGATTACCATTTGACAATGCAACGATAACACCATTAATAGACACAAAAGCAGCAGATAAAGTCGAAGATTTGATAAAAGATGCATCAAATAAAGGTGCAAAAGCATTAACAGAAATTAAAAGAGAAGGTAATTTAATTTATCCAGTATTGTTTGATAATGTAACATTGGATATGAAATTAGCATGGGAAGAGCCATTTGGACCAGTATTACCAATCATCAGAATAAAATCAGTTGAAGAAGCAATAGAAATCTGTAATAAATCAGAATATGGTTTACAATCAGCAGTATTTACAAAAGATTTTGCAAAAGCATTCAAAATTGCAAAAGAATTAGAAGTAGGTACAGTACAAATTAACAATAAAACACAAAGAGGACCAGATAACTTTGCATTTCTAGGAGTAAAAGGATCAGGAGCAGGAGTACAAGGAATAAAATATAGCATTGAAAGTATGACAAGAGTTAAATCAATTGTTTTTGATATTTAATGTCAAAATTACCAAAAAAGCAGCAATTAGCAAAAATATGCAATTGTTGCTTTTTATTTTCACCAAAAAGTGCTATAATAATAAAGATTTTGGAGGGAATAAAGATGAAAAAAAGAAAAGGATTAATCATTACATTAATAATACTAGTTCTACTTTTAATTATAGTAGGAATAATAGGTATATTTATAGTAAATAAAATCAATTCAAAAATAGATAAGATTGACTATCAAGAAATAAATAAAACAGATTTAGGTATTTCAGAAGAACAAAAAAAGTCAAAATTTAGAAATATAGCAATATTAGGAACAGATTCAAGATATGATGATTATAATGATTTTGCAAGAACAGATTGTATAATGATATTAAGTATTGATACAGAAACAAATAAAATGAATTTATTTTCAATATATCGTGATACATTTACAAAAATGACACTAAAAGGTGAAGAAAAATATGATAAAATAAATCATGCATTTTATGGTGGAGTAGAAAACACATTAAAAACGATAAATCAAAATTTTGATTTAAATATAACTGAATATATTATGATAGACTTTGAAACAGTAGCATCAATGGTAGACAAAGTTGGAGGAGTAAGTATAAATATTACACCAGATGAATTAAAAGTAATAAATGCGCCAATAAAAGAAAATAATAGAGTAATTGGAGCTTCAGCAAAACCATTAACATCAACAGGAATGCAACAGTTAAACGGTGTTCAAGCATTAGCTTATGGTAGAATAAGATATACAGCAGGTGGCGATTATAAAAGAACAGAAAGAATGAGAACAGTTCTAGAAAAAGTATTTGCAAAATTAAAAACAAAGAATTTAAAAGAGATAGATGATATAACAAACACTATTTTGCCAAAAATAAAAACAAATATAACAAAAGAACAAATAAAAGAAATGTTACCAAAATTTACAGAATTTAAATTTAATTCAACATTTGGATTCCCATATAATGTAACAAGTAAAGGTCTTGATTTAAAAGATTATTATAAAGGTACAAAAGGTGGGCTAGATTATTATGTCATACCACTAAAATTAGTAGATGATGTTGAAAAACTACATAGGGAAGTATTAGATGAAAAAGATTATAAAGCACCAGATACAATAAAAGAAATATATAACGAAATTAAAACAAAAGCAAAAATAAAATAAAATTGAGGAGCAAATGATAAAAATCAATAAGAAAAAATTAATAGTAACAATAATCATATTTTTCGCAACATTATTAGGACTAATTTATTTATTTGGGACTATAAGCCAAGCATTAACAAGTACCAAAAAGGCAACACCAGGTGTAATAACAGAAAATAACACAGAGTTTATAAGATCAATGTATAAAACAAAAAAATTGCAAGAAGGCGAAAATGTTTATATATTAAAAACAATAACAAAAAACAACAAAAAATATTTTAAAGTAAAATACAAATTAAGTGTTGGATTAGTTTCAGAAGATAAAGTATTCTTTTTTGATAAAACCGAAAATACACAGTATTCTTTAATGAGTGATGTTTCATCATTTGACTATACATCTGGACGATTTAAAACACAGGGAGAATATGAATTATTTATTATAAAAAATAACATAAGATATGTATATATAAGAGCAGGTGGAAGAGGGTATACCGAAGGAAAAATATATTATGACAACAACTTTAAAATGTTCAGAGATGCATGTGAATATCTAAAAATACCATATGGATTTTATTTTATAGATGAAGCAATAAACCAAGCAGAAGCGGAAGAAGAGGCAAATGTTATATTAGAATTTTTAAAACAAAATAAAACATCAATGAACAAATTACCATTTGTAATAGATTTAGAATATCAATCAGGGAAAAGTAGAACAGACGCATTATGGCCAAAGCGTGGCGAAATAATAACAAATATAACAACTAAATTAAACTCATCAGGAATTGAAACATTAATATACGCAAACGCAAAGAAAATGAATGCAAATTTAATAAAATTAAATCAAAAATTCTGGGTAGCATATTATACTGAAGAAAATAAAATTCCAACAGAATGGTTATCAAAATATAAAGAACAAGAAATAGCAAACAATTTACAAGCAATGAGTAAAGTGATAGCTTGGCAATTTAGCGAAACCGGAGCAAAAGCAAATAACATTACACAAAAACTTGATTTAAGTTTAGTATTAACAGAAGAATTCGAAAAATATAAATAAATAAAAGGTTCAGTACAAACATGATGCACTGAACCTTTTGAAATTTGAAGTAAAATAAAAAGCTCTATATAAAATAGAGCTTAAAAATTATTTCTTGTTAACTGCATCTTTTAAAGATTTACCAGCTTTGAATACTGGAGCTTTAGAAGCTGCGATTTTAATTTCTTCACCTGTTTGAGGATTTCTTCCTTTTCTAGCTGCTCTTTTCTTAACTTCGAAAGAACCAAAACCAACTAATGTGATTTTTTCACCTTTCTTTAAAGCATCTGTGATTGTTTCTGTTAAAGCGTCTAATGAAGCTTCAGCTGCCTTTTTAGTTGCTCCTGTTTTTTCTGCTAAAGCACTAACTAAATCTGCTTTGTTCATAAATAAAACCTCCTAAATAGAATTTAATATATTGTATACTTCTTTTGTACAAGTCAAATATAGCAATCTAAACCAATAATGTCAATAAATATATCAAAAAAAGTTGGAAAATAAGCAAAAAAAACATATTTTTGTAACAAAACTCAGTAAAATCGGGAAAAAATAAAAATTTTAGAATCAAAAAACAAGAAAAAATCCTATTAATATTTAAAGTAAGATGATATACTATATCAAAATGACAAATCAGGAGAAAAAGTGAAAGCATTTATAAAAAAGTATAGAAGTGAATTAATAATAACAGGAATTATAACAATATTATATTTAATATACATGATAATTTGTAAAATTCATCCATTTGGAGAATATTCACTATTTAGATCAGATGTAAAGGGACAATATTTTGAATATTGGATATATATGAAAAATGCCTTTATGGGAAAAGATAGTTTTATATATAGTTTTACTAAATCAATAGGAGGAAATGTATTTGGAATATGGGCATATTACTTATTAAGTCCATACAATATATTATTTTTAATATCAAAACCAGAATCATATATTGATATATTTACATTAATGACATATTTAAAAATATTAAGCGCATCACTAGCATTATATGCATTTTCTAAATATAAAACACAAAACAATCAAATAAAGATATTTGCATCAATAGCTTATGGTTTAATGGGATATGTAGTCGCATATCAAATGAATATAATGTGGCTTGATGGAGTAATTTTATTACCAATAATAGCAATAGGTGTAATAAAAATTATTAAAGAAAATAAATTTAATACATACATAATTTCCTTGGCACTAGCACTAATAACCAATTTCTATATAGGATTTGAAATATTCTTATTTATATGTATGTACTTTATATATGAATTAATTTTATCAGAAGAAAAAAATAAATTTAAAATACTATTAAGATTTGCATTATATACAGCAATATCAATAGGAATTGCAAGCATAGTCATTGTTCCAACATATTTTGTAATAAAAGGAGGCAAAGGAGCAGGATTAGCAATAGCCAAATCAGATATATTAAAAAGAAATTTTAAATTCATAGAATTTTTACCTAAGTTCTTAATTGGAAGTGAAACAAAAGCACAAATATATGGCAATGGAACACCAATAGCATATTGTGGAATATTAACATTAGTCTTAGAAGAGATATTTTTATTAAGCCAAAAAATCAAAGTTAAAGAAAAAATTTTAACAATCGTTTTTATAATAATGATGATATTAATAATGAATAATAAATTATTAAATTTAATATTCCATGGACTAAAAGAAACAACTGGATATCCATATAGATATGCATTTTGTCTATCATTTTTATTAATACTAACAGCACTAAGAACAGGGAATTACATTAAAGAAATAGAAGTACCAAAATTAGTGATCATATTTCTAATAAATCTATTAATAGGAATATTCATGTTAATGCAGAATTATAAATTCATAGAAACACAATACATTACAATATCAATGATAATAGCGGCAACATACATAGTAACAATATTAATAGACAAAAAAATAAATATAATGCCAATAATCGGATTGGTTTTATGCATTGAATTATTGATAAATTACACGTTTACATTCAAGGAATTAGAAGATAACGAAGCAAAGCTTAATACATACATGAGTAGTTATTCAGAATTTAAAGATCCAGTAAAAGAAATAATAAATAATGATAAAGAATTTTATAGAATGGAGAAAACATCAAATTTCTACTTGAATGATTCTTTAATGCTAAACTACAAAGGAATATCGCATTCAAGTTCTACTTTTGATAAAAATGTAAGTGATTTATTAAAGAAAATAGGTTATAGCTATTATATGGATTGGCCATCTTATGGTAGAGGAAACACAATAATAACAGATATGTTATTCAATATAAAATATAAGATATCGAATCATGAAGATGAAGAGTATTTCAAAAATGAAAGAAAATATGGAAAACATTATGTTTTAAAAAATGAAAAGCATTTGCCATTAGGTTTTATAAGTGATGGGTATATAAAACGATTAGAAGAACAATTAAAATCACCATTTGAAATGCAAAACAAAATTTTAAATAATTTAACAAATAGTAATGAGAACTATTTTAAAGATATTGAAGTAAAAAAAATAAAATATAACAATCTAAATAAAATAAATGAGAATGTGTACCAGAGAAAAGATGAAAGTTCGAATATAGAATTAGAAATAAATGAAACTGATAACAAAAACATATATTTTTATATTAATACAAATTATGAATTAGATAATCCAGCATTTAAAATCTATGTAAATAATGAATTTTACGATGACTATGCAGGAGCTGCGAAAAATGGTATTTTAAACATTAATAATAAAAATAAAGTAAATAATATAAAAATATACTTTATGACAAATGAAAAAATTGATATTAAAAAAATACAAATTAAAGCCATAGACCAAAAAGAATTTGAGACAGCCTATACAAAAATACATCAGAGCGCAAGCAATATAAAATACAAAAATGAAACATTAACAATGGATGTAAATGCAAATAAAGACGGATATTTAAATATAATGATTTCAAATGAATATTCTTGGCAAATAAAAATAGATGACAAGATAGTAAAACAATTACCAGATTCAGAATTTATATCAGTAAAGATAAATCAAGGACAGCATAAAATAGTTATGCAATATAAATTAAAAGGACATAAGATAGGAATTTTACTATTAGTATTGTCAGTAATAGCATTAATAACATTAAATGTTTATACAATAAAAAGAAAGAAAAAATCATAAATATAAAATTTTGCATACATTTAGTTGACACATACGAGAATAACAAACTAATATCCAAAATATTGACAATAAAACACAAATAATATATAATTCAAATCAGCAGTGATGAAGAAAAAGTATATGGAAATTAAGAGAGAGCAAATGGTTGGTGTAAATTTGCAATTGATATATATGGTGGAGCTTCGGAGCATTAATTTAATAAATTGAGGTGGGTATCAATTAGATGCCAATTAGGGTGGAATCGCGTAAACTAAGAGCTTACGTCCCTAACTATTATTATATAGTTAGGGATTGTGAGCTCTTTTTGCACCCGAAGCTATATAAAAAAGACATTGAAAGGAGAATAAATTAATGTTAAAAGACATGGAAACAATCGTAAGATTATGTAAAAGCAGAGGATATGTATATCCAGGATCAGAAATTTATGGAGGACTAGCAAATACATGGGATTATGGCACATTAGGAGTTGAATTAAAAAACAATGTAAAAGCAGCATGGAGAAAGAAATTCATTCAAGAAAATAAAAATATCGTAGGATTAGATGCAGCAATATTAATGAATCCAGAAACATGGGTAGCATCAGGACACGTAAGTGGATTCTCTGATCCATTATTAGATTGTAAAGAATGCAAAACAAGACATAGAGCAGATAAACTAATAGAAAGCTATGCACATGAAAAAGGAGAAGATATAGTAGCAGACGGATGGACTGATGAGCAAATGTTAAAATATATTAATGATCATAAAATAGTCTGCCCAAAATGTGGTAAATTAAATTATACTGATATTAGAAAATTTAATTTAATGTTCAAAACATTCCAAGGTGTAACAGAAGATTCAACATCAACAGTATATTTAAGACCTGAAACAGCACAAGGAATATTCGTTGATTTCAAAAATGTAATGAGAACAACAAGAAAAAAGATACCAATGGGTATTGCACAAATAGGAAAAGCATTTAGAAATGAAATTACACCAGGTAACTTTACTTTAAGAACAAGAGAGTTTGAACAAATGGAATTAGAATTTTTCTGTAAACCAGGAACAGATATAGAATGGTGGAAATATTGGAAAGAATTCTGTAAAAATTGGTTATTAGAATTAGGAATGAAAGAAGAAAATATAAGATTAAGAGATCACTCACCAGAGGAATTAGTATTCTATAGTAAAGGAACAACAGACATTGAATTTGCATTCCCATTTGGATGGGGTGAATTATGGGGTATCGCAGATAGAACAGATTATGACTTAACAGCACACCAAACACATTCAAAAGAAGATATGTCATACTTAGATCCAGAAACTAATGAAAAATATATTCCTTATGTAATAGAACCATCAGTAGGTGCAGACAGAGTAACATTAGCATTCCTATGTAACGCATACGAAGAACAAGAATTAGGAGAAGGTGATACAAGAATAGTGTTACATTTACATCCAGCATTAGCACCATACAAAGCAGCAATTTTACCATTATCAAAAAAGCTAAATGATAAAGCAGATGAAATATTCCAAACACTTGCAAAAGCATTTCCAGTAGATTATGATGATGCAGGATCAATTGGAAAAAGATATAGAAGACAGGACGAGATAGGAACACCATACTGTATAACAGTTGACTTTGATACATTAGAAGACAATCAAGTAACAGTAAGAGATAGAGACACAATGGAACAAATTAGAATTCCAATAGACCAAGTAGAAAAATATATATCAGAAAAAATAGCATTCTAACAGAAAGGAGAATATATACAAATTGAGCGCTGAAATAGGAATTGATTTAGGAACAGCAACAACAATTGTATATGTCAAAGGAAAAGGAATTGTCGCACTTGAACCATCAATTGTAGCAATAAATAAACATGATGAAAACTATTTTAAAATAGGCACAGAAGCATACAAAATGTTA
The DNA here is from genome assembly GCA_013333035.2 of Clostridiales bacterium. GTDB lineage: Bacteria > Bacillota > Clostridia > TANB77 > CAG-508 > CAG-793. Next base: position 29,836 of record JABCPQ020000020.1, read on the forward strand.
GGAAGAACTCCAAATCACATAGAATTAATAAGACCATTAGAAGAAGGAGTAATATCAAATTTTAAAATAGCATTAAGATTATTAAGACACTATATAAAAAAGTACAGCACATCATTTTCACAACCTAAAATCATGATATGTGTTCCATCACAAGTAAATGATATTGAAAAAAGAGCAGTAATAGATGCAGCAATGCAAGCAGGAGCAGGAAAAGTATATTTAATAGAAGAACCTGTAGCAGCAGCATTGGGATCAGGAATTGATATAACAAAACCATCAGGAAATTTAATAGTAGATATAGGTGGAGGAACAACAGATATAGCAGTTGTAGCAAATAAAGGATCTGTACTAAGCTCAACGATAAATATAGCAAGTAGTAAGTTTGATGAAACAATAATTGCACATATTAAAAGGAAATATAAAGTATTAATAGGTCCAAGAACAGCAGAAGATATAAAAATAGCAATTGGAGGAGTCATGCCAGTTGATCAAAATCTAAAGAAAATTGTAACAGGAAGAGATTTAGTAACTGGTTTACCAAAAGTAATAGAAATAAGCACTGTTGAAATAATGGAAATTTTAAGGCCAAAAGCAATTGAAATTGCAGAAACAGTAAAAACGATAATAGAAAAAACGCCACCAGAAATGCTCGAAGGAATAAAAACCAAAGGTATATATATGACAGGTGGTGGAAGTCTATTATATGGAATGGATAAACTAATTGAAGAATATACAAAAATAAGTACTAAAATAGCAGAAGAGCCAGTACTGTGCGTCGCATACGGTGCAGGAAAAGCAATAGATGATTTAAAATCAATAAACCAATAAATCGTAAGAAAGGCTAAAAATGAATAAAACAAAAAGAAAAATATTTGAAACTTCAATGAAGCTATTTGCAGAAAAAGGTTATGATAGCACAAGCATAGAAGAAATCACAACAGAAGTCGGCGTAGCAAAAGGAACATTGTATTATCATTTCTCAAGCAAAGAAGAAATATTTGAATTCCTTGTAAAAGAAGGAATGGAATTATTAAAAAACAGCATAAGTGTAAAAACAAAGCAACAAAAAAGATATATTGATAAAATAAGAGCAATAGTATTAATTCAAATAAAGATTATTATAAAATATGAAAATTTTATGTCGATTGTTTTAAGAGAAATATGGGGAAGAACACCTAGAAGTAATATATGTCAAAAATATGTAGATGAATATATAGAAATAGTAAAAAATCTAGTAAAAAAAGGTATAGAAAAAGGCGAACTAATAGAAGCAGATCCAGAAGTACTAGCAAGTGAATTATTCAGTTTAGCCTGTGGAAATTTATATTATAAAAAAGAAAATGTAATAGATATTGAAAAGCTATATAAAGAAATAGATAAAACATTTATTCAATTCTTAAAAAAATAGTATGGGGGAAAAGGAATGAGATTAAATTTTAAAATACCAAACATGAAGTTCAAAAAAATCAAAATGGATGGCGATGAAATCATGAAAGAAATTGACGTTGAAAAATTAAAAAAGGAAGCGGAAAAAAATGAGTTCAAACCAATAAAAAAGAGAAATGAACCATATGATCATCCAAATTATAAAACAGTAAAAGAATTTTTCTATAAATCATCTGAAAAATATGCAGACAATCCATGTATTTTGGAAAAGCCAGACCATAAAACACCATATCAAGTAAAGACATATAAAGAATTCAGAGAAGAAGTTGATGCTTTAGGAACAGCTATAATAAAATTATTAAATCTAAAAGATAAGAGAGTAATTATTATAGGCGAAAATCAATATGGTTGGTATTTATCATATATGGCATTATTGTGTGGAGCAGGAATGGCAGTACCTGTTGACAAAGAATTACCACAAAATGAAATTGAAAATTTAATAAAAAGATCCAAAGCAGATGCAATCATTTATTCTGCAAAATTATCAGAAGTAATAAAAAAAGTAAAAAAAGATAATCAAAATGTAAAATATTATATAGAAATGAATTCAGACAAACCATTACAAGGAGTAGATGTAGGAATAAAGTTTTTAGTACAAGCAGGAAAAAATATAATAGAATCAGGTGATAAAGATTTTGAAAAAATTGAAATAGACCCAGAAGAATTCAAAGTATTAATATTTACATCAGGAACAACCTCAAACTCAAAAGGTGTAATGATATGCAATAGAAACTTAGCAGCAAATATAAACTGTATACCAGCATATATAACACTATATCCTACAGACAGACTATTTTCAGTACTTCCACTACACCATACTTATGAATCAACAATTGGATTTTTATATCCAATATCACAAGGAGCATCAATTGCAGTATGTGAAGGACTAAAATATATTGTGCCAGATTTAAAGGAATCAGAACCAACAGCAATATTAGCAGTCCCACTATTAGTAGAAAATTTTTATAAAAAAATCATGGACTCAATAAAAAAGAGTCATAAAGACAAACTTGTAAAATCAATGATGGGAATTACAAATGCACTAAAAGCAATAGGAATTAATTGTAAAAGAAATGTATTTAAAGAAATATATGCAAATCTTGGAGGAAAATTAAGAATAATCGTATCAGCAGCAGCACCAATGGATAAAAATATAGCACAATGGTTCACTGACTTAGGAATTATTTTCTTACAAGGATATGGATTAACAGAAACAGCCCCAATTTCTGCATTAACACCAGAATATAAAACAACAGTCGGATCAGTTGGAAAAGCTGTAGTTGGTGCAGACATTATAATAGACAATCCAAATGAAAACGGTGAAGGAGAAATATTAATTAAATCACCAACATTAATGTTAGGATATTATCAAGATGAAGCAGAAACAAATAAAGCAATAAGACCAGATGGATATTTTCATTCAGGAGATGTTGGATATATGGACAAAGATGGATTCATATATATAACTGGACGTAGCAAAAACGTAATAGTAACACAAAATGGAAAGAATATTTATCCAGAAGAAATAGAAGGACTATTACAAAATATTCCAGAAATAAAAGAAGTCATGGTATATGGAAAAGAGCCAAGTGCAGAAGACAATAAAGGAAAGAATGATAAAGAACTAATAATAACAGCAAGAATTATTGTTGATAATGATTATATTAAAGAAAAATATGGTGAAAAAACAGAAGAAGAAATACATGACATAATATGGGATAAAATAAAAGAAGTAAACAAAAAATTAACATCATATAAATATATTAAAAAACTGGAAATAAAACATGATGAGTTTGAAAAAACTTCAACAATGAAAATTAAGAGATATAAGGAAATAAACAAATAATAAAAATAAGCAACAACAAATTATAAGATAAGTTGTTGCTTATTTTTATGCACATAATTGTGACAGAAATGTAATGAAAAAGTAATAAAATAAATCAATCAATTGATTGACATAGAATGACAATATATAATAAAATACTATCAGAGAAAAAATGGATTCTTAAAAAGTAGGGAGGGATTAAAGTGCCAAAACATGGTATTGTTAATGTGAGAATGGTAATCACAGAGGAGAAAATATTATCTAACATAGACAAAGTACAGAGAATAATAAATCCAAAGAGTAAGAAGCAAATCATTGAATTAGATGGCAACTCTTATTTTAAGGATCTAATAGAGTCTATAAAGACATATTTAATTGAATATCCAAAGAAAAAGAATTTTCCAAAAAGTGTATATGATCAAGCATATAGATTAATAGAATATGCAACAAATCAATTTGAAGTAAGTACAAAACAAGTTGAAGAATTAGTAAAGCAAAAGGAATATAATATAAAATCAGCTTCAATATTAAAGCAAACAATAGCATTAGCAGAAAGCAAAGATGCAACTTGGAAAAAAGCTCTAATTGAGGTAAGCAAAAGGTTGTCACCAGAAATATTAGAAGCAGTTAACAAAATTGGAAATGCAGAAAATAAAGAAACAGAAGAATATCAAGCAACAATGAAAATGTTAAATGCAAGAATTCTAAATTTACAATCAAACTTACATATAGAAATTGACATTGAAAGATATGAAGATAGATTAAAAGCATTAAGCTATATAGGGATAGAAATATCAGATGCATTAAAGACAATTCCAATGCCAGCAGATTCAGAACTTAATAAACAAAAAATCGTTGAAAAAGCTAAAGTAGAAGCGCCAAAGAAAGCTACAACACAAAATGTTCCAAGTCAAGTTCAACAAGGACAAAGAATTATAACACAAAGACCAGTAATGCAAGCAACTAAGCAAGTTACAAACCAAGTAAATAAAGTTATAACACAACAACCAATACAACAATTTGCATCACAATCAAACAAAGTTACAATTCAACAAGCATCAAAACCAGTAGCACAAAACATTGTAGTAAAACAACAAGTTGCAAAAGCATATCCAGACCAATCTGTAGAACCAAAAGTTCAATTAGCAAGTGCACAACAAGCTAATATGCAAAGAGTACAACCAGTAAAGCCAAATAAACAAGTAATAATAAATCAACCACAATTTGCAAAAGTTGAGCCAATAAAAATTGCCCCAATTGCAAATAATAATATGGTAGCACAAAATCAACAAGTAAGACAACCTGTACAACAAGTTACACAAATAAATACACAAAGAGTAGCCCCAGTAGTCAATAATTTTGTACCACAACAAAATATAGTACAAAATACACAATCAAGACAAAACAATCAATATACACAATTTAATCAACCAATGATGGAAATGCAATATGAAACAAAGAAACCATCATTCTGGGAAAGATTAAAAAATAGTAAATTGGTTAGAGCAATTAAGTTTTTGTTTGGATCAAAGAATGCTACTTTAGCATTACCAGAAGCACAAACAGGATACAATAGATATTAATATTAAAAAAACTTTAAAAAAGTAAATATATCTATTGACAAATAAAATAAAGTACATTAAAATAAAGAGGTGTTAAACAAATGCGCCCTTAGCTCAGTTGGTCAGAGCAACCGGCTCATAACCGGTCGGTCCTAGGTTCGAATCCTAGAGGGCGCACCATTAGTTTAACACTTCTATATGGGCAGATGGCCGAGTGGCTAAAGGCGGCAGACTGTAAATCTGTTCTCGAAAGGGTACGATGGTTCGAATCCATCTCTGCCCACCATAACTGAAATCCTAAAGTTCTTTTAAATAAAGAGTTTTGGGATTTATTTTTTTATTAGTACCATAATAGTACCACAATAGCCGAATATTTATTTTTGGAGAAAGTAATGAAGAAAATTATAAAAGAAAATATAATTCCGATAACAATATGGACAATTTTTGAAATAATAGCAATAACACTATTTTTATCAACAAAGAAAATATTTTATTTGTTAAATTTTACATACATTGGTACATGCGTTGGGGCAGGAATATCGTTAATGATATATAAAAAGAAATATGCAAGGCACTTTGTACAACTAGGCGTTGGTATTTACATGTTAATATATCTTGGAATATTATCTAGAGAAAACATGCAAATAGAGGGCTTTTGGTATTATTTATTTCTAGGAGTTTTTGAAGCAGCAACAATACATTATTTTGTAGCTAAAATATGTGGTCCATTATTTTTCGGTAGAGGTTGGTGTGGATACGCCTGCTGGACGGCAATGGTACTTGACTTACTACCATACAAAACACCAAAAGAAGATAGAAAAAAATTAGGATGGATTAGATATATAGTATTTCTAATATCGTTATTATCAGTATCAGCATTATTTATTTTTAAAGTTGGAAATCTTGAAAATATAATGTTTTGGTCATTTATTATAGGAAACTTAATATATTACATATTAGGAATCGCATTAGCTTTCATATTTAAAGACAATAGAGCATTTTGTAAATATATTTGTCCAATTGCAGTATTTTTAAAACCGGCAAGCTATTTTTCATATTTAAGAATAAAATGCAATCACGATAAATGCATCAATTGTAAAAAATGTATAAAAGTATGTCCAATGAATGTAGACATGCTAGACGATTCAAGAAAAAGAAAAAACGGCACAGAATGCATATTATGCTGTGAATGTACTAAAGTCTGTCCAAAGAATGCATTGGATACAAAATAAAAAATACTTAATATCAAAAGCAAAAAGAGTTATTCAATGACTCTTTTTTTGAATAAAATATAAAATTATAGATTATAAAACAAAAAAATGGTATAATTTAAATACAAATTGGAGGAAGAATGTATAATTTTTTTGTAGAAAATAACAATATAACTGCTGATAAAGCAATAATAACTGAAGACTATAATCATTTAGTAAATGTATTAAGAAAAACAATTGGTGACAAAATATATGTATGCAATAAAAATAATGGCAAAAGCTATTTAGTAGAAATTTCAGAAATTACAAAAACAGAAGTAATATGTAACATACTTGAAGAAAACGTATCAACAGAATCCAACCTAGATATTACAGTATTTCAAGGATTACCCAAAGCAGAAAAAATGGAAACAATCATACAAAAATGTACAGAATTAGGAGCAAACAGGTTTGTTCCAGTAAATATGAAATATTGTATAAGCAAATTAAAAGATGATAAAAAAATTGATAGATGGCAAAAAATTGCCGAAGTTGCAGCAAAACAAAGCAAGAGAAATATAATTCCAAAAGTAGAAAATCTAATAACAATGGAACAATTGAAAAAGGAAATTTCTGAATACGATTTAGTTCTAATAGCTTATGAAAATGAAAGAAAAACAAACATAAAAGAAGTAATAAAACAAAATCCAAATGCAGAAAGAATAGGAATAGTAATCGGGACAGAAGGTGGAATGTCAATTGAAGAAGTTAAAAATTTAGAAGAATGTGGAGCAAAAACTGTAGGATTAGGAAAAAGAATCCTTAGAACAGAAACAGCACCAATAACAATGATAAGTATGCTAATATACGAATATGAATTTTAGGGGGATCTATGAAAGAGGAAAAGGAAGAAATAACGACAACTCAATTAGATGAGATTCAAAAAGAAATAAAAGAAAATAAAGAAAGATCATTAATAAAAAACATTGATAGATATAAACTAATATTAACAAATATATTGATAGCAATAACATCAATTATATATCTATGGTTAGTGGTCGGATTAGGAAATTCGCTAAATACAATTACATTTTTAAGTAACATGAAAACATTAATAATAATCGAAATAATTGCAGTAGTTATAATGTTTGAAATATCTAATAAAAAAGAATCTAAATCATTGCTTTTATATGCAGTAGAAGCATTTATAATGACATCATTCACAATGATATTATATGGATTGTATGGGAGAGAAAATCAAAATATTAGATTTTTTGTATTAGGAATGGTAGCAATAATATTTATATATTATGTAGTAAAATCGTTAATAATAAAATTTAAAAAAATATAATGTAAACTAATAAAGATTGACATAGGCTAGAATGCCTAGTATAATTGAAATAGACCAGTCAAAAGGAGATATAATAATGATTAATAAACCAACAGTAGTAGAATTGTTAAGAAAATCAGAAAACAGATTTAGATTAGTAATAGCAACAGCTAAAAGAGCAAGACAAATAGCTTTAGGAAGTGAATCAATGACATCACAAAAAGATCCAAACCCTGTAACAGAAGCAGCACAAGAAATTGAAGAAGGAAAAATCATAATTTACAATAGTGAAGAATGGAAAGAAAATAAAGAAAAACGTAACAAGGATGTAATATAAGGAGTAATATGGGTAAGAAGCACATCATATCATTAGCAGGAGATTTAGCCAGTGGAAAAGGGGCTGTATCAAGAGAACTTGCAGAAAGATTAAAATATCAAATATACCGTAATGGTAAGTATTTCAGAAAACTTGCAAAAGAAAATAATATGGATGTTACAACATTTAATGAATATGTAAAAACACATCCAGAAATTGATATACAAATAGAAAATAGCTGTAAAGAATATGCTAAAACACATGATAATTTAGTAATAGATGCACGTTTAGGTTGGTATGCAGTACCAGAATCATTTAAAATATATTTACAAGTAGATATAAATGTAGCAGCAAAGAGAGCGTTTTTTGACGAAAATAGAAAATCTTCAGAAAATTTTAATACAGTACAAGAACAAAAAGAAGATTTACAAAAAAGATTTAAACTAGAAAATGAAAGATATTTTGAATTATATAATATTCATAAAGAAGATTTAGCTAATTATGATCTAGTAATAAATACATCAAATATAACACCTGCACAAGTAGCAAATGTAATAATTGAAGAATATGAAAAATGGTTAAATAAATAAGAAAAGAGCTTACAATAGTGAGCTCTTTTTTAATGCGAAAAATTAGTAAAAAAGGAGAAAAAATAAATGCCATATAAAATAAAACAAATAAATAGTCGAGACATATATTTTAGCGACAATTTATTGGAAATAGATAACTGTCCTCAAAATTTATATTATGTAGGAAACATAAATATTCTAAACACAAAAGCAATAAGCATAGTCGGAAAAAGAAATGCATCAGCAAAAGGAAAATATTATGCATATTTATTAGCAAAAAAATATGCCTCACAAGGATTCACAATAGTAAGTGGATTAGCAAAAGGGATTGATCAATTTGCACATATAGGAGCACTAGCTGCAAAAGGCAAAACAATAGCAGTTTTAGGAAATGGATTATCAAAAATATATCCAGAAGAAAACACTAAATTAGCAAAAGAAATTATAGAAAATAAAGGATTAATAATTACAGAATATAAAATAAATGACAAGATAAAACCTGAAAATTTTCCAACAAGAAATAGAATAATAAGTGGTTTGTCAATAGCAACAATAATAATAGAAGCAGATGAAACGAGTGGATCATTAATAACTGCAAAATGTGCAATAGATCAAAATAGGGAATTATACACAATTCCATGGAAAATCAATTTACAAAGTAACAAACAAAGTGGATGCAATTTATTAATAAAAGAAGGCATAAATGTAATAACAAAAATATAATTAAAAAACATTATTAAGACATGAAAAAAACATATAAAAATCACCGACTAATCAATCTAACCAAGGCTTTCAAAAAGGTTGTAAAAATAAGGAGTTTGTAATATAATAATATTGTATTTTAGAGAAATATTTTACATATAGAAAGGATTGAATTTATATGGAAAATGAAAAACACAGTCTAAATCAAAATAGAAAAAAGACAAAATTAAAAAAAGTTGTCAAATCAATAGATTTAGGCTTAAGAAAAAATAGCGAAGATGACGAAATATCGTCAAAATACGCATTTTTAAAAGACAAAGATATGTCAGCCCCAAGAAAGCAAGTAACAAAGTCAAGAAGACCAAATTCAAATAAAGCTGGAAGCAAGGCCACAGTAAAGAATTCTGATAAAAACAATAAAAATGGCAAGAAAAAGCAAATGAAACTTTGGAAGAAAATCTTGTTAGTATTATTTGCATTAATGGTAATAGGAATAATTGCAATAGCATCATTTATTACATATATATTTAAAACAGATAAATGGGCAATAACAAAAGAACAATTTTTAGCAGATGCAGGAGCAGAAATATATAACAAAGATGGCGAAAGAATTGCAACAATAACTGGAAGTGAAGTAAATAAAAAAGTTGACTTAAATCAAATGGGAAAAGTACCAGATGCATTTATATCAATCGAAGACGAAAGATTTTATAAACATAATGGTGTTGATTTAAAGAGAACATTTGGAGCAATATTATCTTTCATAAAAACAAGAGGAAACTCTTCATATGGTGGAAGTACAATAACGCAACAATTAGTAAAAATCACAATGAATGACGATTCTCGTAAAGGTGTGGCAGGTATAGAAAGAAAGATAAGAGAATGGTCAAGAGCAATACAAGTAGACAAGATGCTTGGAAAAGATAATGTATTAAATAGATATTTAAACAGAATATTCCTAGGATCTGCAACAAATGGACTTGAAATTAGAGGAGTTGAAGCAGCAGCTAACTTCTATTTTAATAAACCAGCAAAAGACTTATCAGTAGCACAAGCAGCGTTTATTGCAGGAATTAACCATGCACCATCACTATACAATCCTTTTAAAGAAGATGGTAAAGAAAAGGTATTAGCAAGAGCAAAAAACAGAACATTAATTGTAATTGGAAAAATGCATGAATTAAAGAAAATAAGTGATAGTGAATATAAGGATGCAGTAAAAGAAGTAAATGATGGACTTAAATTTGAAAGAGGAAGCCAAACAAACGGATTAACAGGACTTTCATTTACAACAACAGCAGCAATAGATCAAATTGCAAAACAAATAAAAGAAAAACAAGATATAAATTACTCAGAAGCTAGAGAAATAACATTAAACAGTGGATATAAAATTTACACGACAGAAGATTCAAAAATTCAAAAAATATTAAATGAAGAATATGCAAAATCAAAATATGTTAAAAAAATCAATGGACAAACTGCACAATCAGCAATGGTTGTAATAGATCCATCAACAGGTAGAGTCTTAGGAACAGCAGGAGCGCTAGAAGAACACCCAGATACACTAGGATTAAACAGAATATTCTCAGAAAGACAAGTAGGATCAACATTTAAACCAATAGGAATTGTTGGCCCAGCATTAGAATCAAAGAACACAACAGCAGCAACAGTATATTATGATCATTTAACAACATTCGGAAAAAATTATACACCACATAATGATGCTTCAGACGGTGATAATAATGGAATAGTTTCAATGAGAAGAGCATTAACAATATCATTAAATATTCCAATGATTAAATTATTATCAATAATGGGATATGAAAAACCAAAAGAATTCCTAAAAAAGATGGATATCAATGTTGACACTGAAAAAGCAGGATTATCATTAGCACTAGGAACAGAATCAATAACACCATTAAAGATGGCAGCAGCTTATGCAATGATTGCTAATAAAGGTGTGTATAATACACCAACATTTTATACAAAAGTAGTTGATCAAACAGGCAAAGTTATAGTAGAACCAGAACAAAAGCAAGAAAGAGTTATGTCAGAAGAAAATGCATATATTTTAACATCAATGATGGAAGACGTTGTAGATGATGGTACAGCTAAATCATTCGGAAATGTATTAGGAAATATGGCAGTAGCAGGAAAAACTGGTACAACTTCAAACGCTGTAGATAGATGGTTCTGTGGATTTACACCTTATTATGCAGCAGCAGTATGGTATGGAGCAGATGATGGATATAAAAAAACAGCATCATTCTGGGGAAGAAATCCAGCAGCAGCAATTTGGTTCCCAGTAATGAAAAGAATCAATGAAAATAAAGAAGTAAAAAAAGATTTTGATAAACCAGACGGAATAGTAACAAAATCAGTTGATAAAGCAACTGGAAAATTAGCAACATCATCAACAGCAGAGAAATATGATGAAATATTCTCAAAAGATAACATTCCAGACAAATCAGAAGGATCAAAAGCATATACAATATGCAAAGAAACTAAAAAGTTAGCAACAAAATATTGTCCAAATACAGAAACAGTATATATTGGTAAAGTAATTGAAACAGAAGAAAAAGGAAATTGGACACCAAGATTAACATCTGGAAAAATAACAGAATATTGTGATAAACATACAACACCAGTAATGTTAGATGTACCAAATGTAGTAGGAATGAAACTAGATGCAGCAAAAGCTAAGTTAACTGATGCAGGATTTACTGTAGTAGCAAAAATAAATGATAAAGCAGGAGTTGCAAAAGATCAAGTATTAACACAGAGTGCAACAAAAGCAGAAAAAGGAACAGAGATTTATATAACATATAATTCAAGTGGACCAGCAACAACAAACACTACAAATACAACAACAAATACAACATCTGGTGGTAGTACAAACACAACAACATCAACAAACACGACAACACCATAACAAATAGAGGATAATAATATGGAAATATATTTATATAACACATTAACACATCAAAAAGAAAAATTTGAACCAATAAATCCAAATGAAGTAAAAATGTATAGCTGTGGACCAACAGTTTACAGCTATGCACATATTGGAAATATGAGAGCATATATATTTGCAGACACATTGAAAAGAATGTTTGAATATAACGGATTTAAAGTAAATCATGTAATGAATATAACAGATGTTGGACATTTAACCTCAGATGCAGATACAGGTGAAGATAAGATGGAAAAAGCTGCCCGCTCAGAAGGAAAAGACCCTTATGAAATTGCAGCATATTATACAAAATGTTTTATGGACGATATAAAATTATTAAATATTGAAATGCCAACAACCATAACAAAAGCAACAGACAATATCATGCAAATGGAAGAAATGGTAAAGTCAATATTAGATAATGGTTATGGATATGAAACAAGTAAAGGAATATATTTCGATATATCCAAATTAGATAATTATCCAGTACTATCAAATAACAAATTAGAAGGTCAAGAAGCTGGAGCAAGGATAGAAGTTGATCCAGAAAAAAGAAATCCAGCAGATTTTGCATTATGGATAAAAGCACCAAAAGAACATTTAATGAAATGGGAAAGTCCATGGGGACTATCATATCCAGGATGGCATATTGAATGTTCAGCAATGAGTAAAAGATTCCTAGGAGAACATTTTGATATTCATACAGGAGGTGTTGATCATATTCCCGTACATCATGAAAATGAAATAGCACAATGCAAAGGAGCATTTGGACATAATCCAGCAAACTTCTGGATGCACGTAGAATTTTTATTAATAGATAATGGAAAAATGTCAAAATCATTACATAATATATATAGACTAGAAGACCTACAAGCAAAAGGAATAGAACCATTAGCATATAGATTGTTTTGCTATAGCGCAAGCTTTAGAAATAAATTAAACTTTACATTTGATGGTGCAAAAGCAGCACAAACATCATTAAATAAATTACGTAAGTTATATTTATTAAATAAAAATTCAGACGCAAAAATCGATAATAAGATATTGTTAGAAGCAGAGAACAAATTTCATGAAGCAGTAAATGATGATTTAAATTTACCTTTAGCAATGGGAATAGTATGGGATTTATTAAAAAATGAAACAAAATCTAAACAAATAGCAGAATTAATCTTAAAATTTGACAAAATTCTTGGATTAGATCTAATAAATTCAGAAAAGTACCAAACAGAAGAGAATCTAGATATTCCAGAAGAAATCGAATTATTAGCAAAACAAAGACTTGAAGCAAAACAAAATAAAGATTACCAAAAAGCAGATGAATTGAGAATAGAAATAATTAATAAAGGCTATAATATTAAAGATTTACCAGAAAATAAATATGAAATAACAAAAATATAGTGCTATTGGAGGAAAAATGGAAAATACACAAAAATTAAAAACAACTTTTTTCAGAAAGTTTATTGTATCAATATTTGGAATAGATAAATATGATAAAATATCAGAATCAACAGTTTCAAGCTTTATTGGTTATATAATATTATTATCAGTATTAGTTACATTGATATTAACTCCAGCAATAACAAGAACTGAAGTAGGAGCAATGGAAGTATTTAAAAAATTTACTGAAAATAATTTACCTAATTTTAAAGTTGTAGATGATAAGTTTGAAGTAGATTCAGAAGAACCAATAATTAGAACAAATAAAACAGATTTTGATAAAATGTTTGATGGAACAATAATATTAACAAACTATGCAAATGTTGAAAAAGAACATAAAGAATTACTAGATAAAAAAGGAAATTTATTTGTATTTTCTAAAGATTACTTAATAATAAAACAACCAAAAACAGCAATTGTAAAATACAAATATTCATCAATAGCAAAACAATTAGGCTTACCTGCAAACTTTACAAAAGCGGATACACTAAAATTATTAACAGATGAAAAACAAAATGAAATATTACAAAAAACACTTGTATTTATATCAATAGTAATATTACTAACAGCAGTAACAGTAACAATAATAAATGTTTTAGCAATTTCTATAATAGCAATAATAACAAGTAAAATAATGAAAATTCAAATCAAATATTCTAAATTATTTAATATAAGTTGTATGTCAATAACACTTGCAACAATTGTTTTTACAATAATAACAGCAATAATGCTTTTAACAAGATTTAACTTCATTGTACCAAACTTAGATTTACTATATTTAATATTAACATATATTTATTTAGTGGTAGCTTTATTACTTATTAGAAAAAGAGAAATAGGAAATCAACAAGAATTGATTATAAAGCAAAAAATTATAATCAAAAAAGTAGAAGAACAACCAGAAGAAAATAGAAAAGATAAAGAAGACAAAAAAGATAAGAAATCAGACAAAGATGATAAAAAAGAAAATGAAAACAATGATAATGATAATATTGTAAAGGACAATACATAATAGAAAGGTTGAAAAATGGCTGAAAACAAAGATAAAAACAAAAAAAAGAAATCATTAAAAGACGTAATATCAAACATTCTTTTAATTATTGCTTTATTAGCAGTATTAGGAACATCAGTATATTATACAATTCAAAAACATAATAAACAAAAAGAGAATTCAGTTGCATATTCACAATTATTAAAAGACATTGATGAAGAAAAAATACAAAAAATAGAATTAAATGAAGCAAGTCAAACTGCATTATTATCATATAAAAAAGATATAGAAAAAGATAATAAAGTACCAGAAGACAAAAAGAAAAATTCAACAATTCCAAATATACAAGCATTTATGGAATTAGTAAATCAAAAAATAGCATCAGGAAAAACAGTAGAAATAGAACAAAAAAGAAAATCTATGTTTGCATCATTTATGACAGGTTTAGCTAGATTTTTACCAACATTAATAATGCTAGTCATGGCATACTTGATTTTTGAAATGCAAGGTGTTGGAAAAAAAGGAAAAGTATATGATCCAGAAATATCAAACAATGATGTAAAATTTGATGATGTAGCAGGATTAGATGAAGAAAAAAATGAAATGATTGAAATCATTGATTTCTTGAAAAATCCAGATAAATATAAAGAAATGGGAGCAAAAGTACCACATGGTGTACTATTCTCAGGAAAACCAGGAACAGGTAAAACATTAATAGCAAAAGCAATTGCAGGTGAAGCAAAAGTGCCATTTATTTCAATGAGTGGTTCAGAATTCGTAGAATTATTTGCAGGACTTGGAGCATCAAGAGTAAGAAAATTATTTGAAAGAGCAAAGAAAATTGCGCCATGTATAATATTCATAGATGAGATAGATGCAATAGGCGCAAGAAGAGCAAATGCAATAGGTGCAGACAGTGAAAACAATCAAACACTAAATCAATTATTAGTAGAAATGGATGGATTTGAATCAGAACAATCAGTAATAGTAATCGCAGCAACAAATAGACCAGAAATGTTAGACGATGCATTATTAAGACCTGGTAGATTCGATAGAACAATAGTCATCAATTTACCAGATGTTAAAGAAAGAGAAGACATTCTAAGAATTCATGCAAAAAATAAAAAATTCGCAGAAGATATTGATTTGAAAAACATTGCAGAAAATACAGCTGGATTCAGTGGTGCAGAATTAGCAAATATCTTAAATGAAGCAGCAATAATTGCAACATCAAGAAAACAAAAAGAAATTTCAAACCAAGATGTAGAAGATGCATTAGCAAAAGTAACAGTTGGACTTGAAAAAAAGAACAGAAGAATATCTGACAAAGATAAACGCTTAACAGCATATCATGAAGCAGGACATGCAGTAGTAAGCAAATATCTACCAACACAAGATGTAGTAAAAGAAGTATCAATCATACCAAGAGGAATGGCAGGTGGATACACAATGTATCGTAATAATGAAGACAAATACTACATTTCAGAAACAGAAATGAAAGAAAAATTGATATCATTAATGGGTGGTAGAGCAGCAGAAAAAATTGCATTAAATGAAATATCAACAGGTGCAAGCAATGACCTAGAAGTAGCAATGGAAATTGCAAGAAATATGGTAACAACATACGGAATGAATGACAAAATTGGACCAATGTCATTAAATTTAAAAAATGAAGCATATGAAAAACTACAATTATTAGGAACAGATATGCAAAACACAATAGGCTTAGAAATTAGAAAAATATTAGATCAAGCATATCAAGACGCACAATCAATATTAAGAATGCATCGTGATAAATTAGACGCAGTAGCAGAAGTATTAATGAAAAAAGAAAAAATCAACGAAGAAGAATTTAACGAAATATTCAATAATTATTAATACCACAAATGCTTGACAATACTATAACAAGTAGTTTATAATAGATAAGTGTAAACCGCCTAAGTCGGGTTAAAAATTCTTTTTAAAGATACCTAGTATTTATGCTTAGCGAGTAAAATAGAGGAGGAATCTGAAATGTACGCAATCATCGAAAGTTGTGGAAGACAATACAAAGTTTCAGAAGGAGATCAAATATTCTTTGAAAAATTAGATATTGAAGAAGGAAAGAAAGTTACTTTTGATAAAGTAGTTTTAGTATCTGATGATAAAGATGTAAAAGTTGGAACTCCATATGTAAAAGGTTGTAAAGTTGAAGGTACTGTAACAAACAATGGAAAAGCTAAAAAAATCCTAGTTTACAGATACAAAGCAAAGAAAAATGAGAGAAGAACTCAAGGTCATAGACAACCATATACAAAGGTTGAAATTAAATCAATCGTAGTTGGTTAATTTTAACCAAAGAATATTAAGAAAGGAAAGGTGAGAGAGCGATATGGCACATCATAAAGGTCAAGGTAGTACTGATAATGGAAGAGATTCAGAGTCAAAAAGATTAGGAATCAAAAGAGCTGATGGTCAATTAGTTCAAGCTGGTAATATTCTTTTTAGACAAAGAGGAACAAAAATGCATCCAGGTACAAATGTTGGAATCGGAAGCGATGACACATTATATGCTAAAATTACAGGAACAATGAAAGTAGAAAGACTTGGAAGAGATAAAAAGAAAATCAGTGTATATCCAGTAGAAGAATCAAAATAATTTGATTAAAATATATCCTAGGTATTAGTAAATCTAATATCTAGGATTTTTTTTGGTGAAAATAATGTGAAACTGTAGAAAAATTATAATAATAGTATTATAGTATTATAGTATAATAGCTTATAAGGGAGGTGATTATCATAAATAAGGAAAATAAACAAAAAGTAAATACTATTGTAGGTTCAATAGGAGCATTTATAGGAGTATTTGTTTTTATATCATATATACCACAGATTATAGCTAATCTTAAAGGAAACAAATCACAACCATTACAACCACTTACAGCAGCAATATCATGCTTAATCTGGGTTATTTATGGATTGACAAAAGATCCTAAAAAAGATTATTTATTAATAATTCCAAACGCAACAGGTGTAGTATTAGGGTTAATAACTTTTTTCACAGCATTATAATAATGAATCCATCTCAAATATTATTTTGGATGGATTTTTATTATTTCATAATATTATATTATAATATTAGTCTATAAAAATAATATAGAGGAGAAGAGATGATTAATAATAAAGAAAAAAATAAAAATAGAGAAAAAATAGTTATAAAAACAAGTGTAATAAATATTATTTTAAATTTATTCATTGCATCAGTAAAAGGAATCATAGGATTTTTCACAAATTCTATTGCAATTACATCAGATGCAATAAATAGCTTAGTAGACTCATTATCAGGAATAATAACAATTTTAGGAATTAAATATGCTAGTAAATTACCAGATAAAAAGCATCCATATGGCTATGGAAAAATAGAGCACATGTCAGAATTTTTAGTATCATCAATAATTTTATATGCAGGTATAACAGAATGCATTGAATCAATAAAAAAAATAATACATCCAGATCATGTACACTATGACAATTTTATTATAGTAATATTGATTACTGCAATAATAATTAAATATATTTTAGGATGGTATATTGATAAAAAATCAAAAGAAGCAAATTCAGATACATTACATATAGCAGGAACACATGCAGAACATGGAGCAATTATGTCTATTTCAGTATTAGTGTCAGCATTATTTTACAAAATCTTTAATATAAAAATTGAAGGATATGTAGGAATATTTTTATCACTAGTGGTAATCAAATCAGGATTTGATTTAATTAAAAGATCAATTGACAATATTATTGAAAAAAGAATACCTAAAAAGATATCTTTAAAAATAAAAGAAATGATAATGGAAGAAAGAGAAGTACAAGGAGTATATGATTTAATATTAAACAGTGCTGGATATGATAAGTATCATGGAAGTGTACATATTGAAGTATCAGATGATTTATCAATTACAGAAGCAGATATACTTACAAGAAAAATCACAAAAAAGGTTTACGAAAAATTTGGAATAGTAATACATACGATTGGAATATATGCTATAAATACACATAATAAAGAAATAATAAGTATGAGAGAAAAAATCAAAGAAACCATTCTAAAATATGATGGAACAATAGATATACATGGATTTGTAGTAGATAATAAAAATAAAACTTGCAGTTTTGATATAGTGATAGATTTTTCAATTTTAAATAGAAAAATCTTTAAAGATTTGATAATTAAAGAATTGGTGAAAATATATCCAGGATATACATTTGAAATTATATTAGATACAGATATTAGTGATTAATAAAATTTGTATAACAATATAAATGTATAACACATAAAATTGAAAAAGGTTGCTTTTTTATGTAAAACAAACTATAATATATATTATAGGAGGTTTTTGATGTATATTAACGTATTTGCACTAATAGTAAATATAATTATATTATTTGTAGCAAATATAGCAAAACAATTTGCCAGATAAGGAGCTGGCATTTATGAAACAAACAATTGGGTATACAAAGTTTGCCATGTCATACAGAGATATGGCAATCGTCAATATGGCGATAATGAAGAATATATACTGGGAAGGAAACAAGATTCATATAGCAGGGAAGCCTGTTTATGAAGTATATCTAGAATTTCAAGATGATGCGAAGGAAAACATGCTGAAATTTATCCGAATTGCATATGCAAGAGAAATATTTAACATCATCGACAGGATATGGAGTAGGATGAACATGGAAAGATCTATGATAAACTACCCGGAATTCTATTGGCTTCCACAGATAGCTATGGTCAAAAAGTCAATAGTCTGTAAAGAAATCAAACAAAGAGTTGACTGTCTGGAAGAGGCAGAACATGCACTATGCTTGAAGAATCTGCTGCAAAACAGAATGGAGAAGGTCTTAGTTCTATGGAATTCGGCTTTCAAGAGCCTTGGAGTCTCATATAAAAATGAAATGTTGACACCGAAGGAGATACTTCAGTTAAGAGAGTGGAAACAAGCATCCACTAGATTGGATAGGGGTACACTTGAACTCCAATTATCCATGTGCGGAATATTGCATTTTAACCTGCAGAAAGCTCCATTCTCAGAGGTTGTGAAAATGGTAGAAGAGTGATTAATATTCTACCAAAGAGGACTGCCAATAAAATGGCAGTTCTTTTTTATAAATAAAAATTAATAAAAATATAAATAGTTCATTTTCAATATCATCTTAATATTGAAAATAAGCGCAAAAGTAACTATAATAATAATTATAAGTACTTTAAGGACTTACTGTAACAATATTAACGGGGGTCCAATTTAAGACCTCTAATTTATGCAAATGCAAGGAGGGGCAAATGTTTAAAAAAATTCAATCAAAAATTAATAGTAAGAGAGCTAAAAGTGAACCAGAAAAATTCATTACATATATTTTTGATGAAGAAAATGAGTTACCAAGTAAATTAAGAAAAATCCGTGATGTTAAGATGAAAACTTTCACCAAAATTGATGAAGCAGCAGAATGTTTAGCAGTAATAGAAATAATGCAATTAGAACGTATTAATTACTTTATAGAGGTAAATAATATTATACGGAGTATACCGATTCCTGCAAAAGACGATAATGAGATAGAAGAAGAAGTCAGATTATTTAGGGAAATTAGAGAACAATATGGATGGAGAATTGAAAGAGCCATCAGCTGGTATTCTGTATTATACAAGGCTAGATATTTTTGTCATAAGCCATTTCCAAAACTAGATATGGAAGATATATTTTGGCATATTTCATTTCAGAGATTAATCTTAGAAAGTATTGGAATTGATTTAGATTATTGGGAAGATTATTATCAGATAATCTTAACTAAGGAGAATTTTAAGTACACCGGTGACTTCTTTAATTCAATCACTGAAATAATCGAAAAGAAGTATGGAAATATTGTATATGAATACATAACACAAACAGGAGAGGACAATACAACAAATTCAACAAAAATCGCCTGGATAAGCTTTTTGATTACACTGTTTTTTGATAATAGAATTATTGTAGAAAAAGAGTTATGGTTAGAATTAATAGAAGAATAGAAAAATACAGTCAATCAATAAAAAGATTGACTGTGTTTTTTTAAACAAACTTATTTAAATTACCATTAGTATAATTTTTACCCTCAAATTTAATATTATTTTTTACATTATAAATAATTTCATCTAAATTATCCTCATCAGTAATACTGATTAAACAACTGTCAAAAGGAAACTTAGCATAATCGATAGAATTAATTTTAGAATTATATATTTTAGTAATTGTTTGCATATTATCAGGAACAAACTCAAACTTATAACCAAGTTTATCCTCTAAATAAAATCTATTAGATGTTTTACATTTCATTGAACAAGTTGGATAACATTTATTAGACTTACCCAAAGGACAATATTGAATATGCATAACCGGAAGTTTACCATATACTAAAAATTCAGTAGGAAGTGAGGAATTATTACATAAATCAATAAGAGTATCAGTGTCAAGTTCAGGAGAAACTGTAACACGATTAATCCCAACCTTTTTTAACTCATCAATAGTATGATTATTATAAATATTAAGTGTATATTTAGAAACAATATCAAGTTTTCCAACATATTTCATCATAAATTCAATACCTGATAAATTTGAAATCACAAGACCTTTAATATTAAATTTATTAACTTTTTCATCAAAATTATTATAAAAAACATTTCTAAAATTATCCCTAACAATAGTTGGAATATCAATATAACAATCCGTAAATTGACTAATTTCTAAAAGTTTAGATTCAAACTCTTTTTTTATAAAAAATTTAAGAGGAATATAAACTCTATCAACATTTTTCAAACTAGAATAATCCATTGAAATATCAATAGAATTAAGTAAAACAGAATATGTTCTTATACTAGGAAAAACATGTTGATGAACAAGTTTTGTAGAATGCAATTTACTAGGCAAAATTCTAGTAAAATTATCAATACCTTTTTGATAAAGGGCGTTAATGGCATCTCTACGAAGTGCATTAATAGAAGATATTTTAGGAATATATATATTATCATTCATCTCAATATTAATTTTTTTAAACTCAAAATTAGTATCAGTAGTTTTATTTAATTGTTCAATTAAACGCTCTTTAGAAATTGGATTGCTAATAGCTTCAATAGGTTGGATTTCATTTGAAATAGTAGTAGAAAGTCCAAAATAAGTATTACTAGGTTCATCAAGTGAAACGACTTCAAGTTCAAGAGGTTTACCAATCAAAGCTTTAAAGTTGGCAACTAAAGGAATTTTAACATGTTCATGAGAATTGAATTCTTTAATTTCTTTACTGATAATAGAACTATTTATCTTAAAAACTTTATCGCCAAGTTCAAGCTTACCTTTAACTCTGCCAATAGTAACTAAATCACCAATAGCAGCACTTTTAACATGTGAACCATTCTTCAAAATTTCAGAAATAGTATATTTATGATCTTCTTGTTGAACAAGAAAAGTATCACCAATATTAAGTGGCTCGTTAGTTTTTAGAGAAATTAAACCATTCTTTTTATCTATCTTTGAAATATTACCAATATATAAACCTTGATTGCTTGGCTTTTCTTCAAAAACATAATCATGATTATCATCACCACCAAGGCACCCCTTAGAAAATCCACCTCTATTAAAAGCAAGCATCAAATCATGTAAATCATTTTTATCAACAACATACTCATTATCAGAAAGAGCTAAGTCAATATATTTTCTGTAAATACGAGTAACAATTGCAACATACTCAGGAGTTTTCATTCTACCCTCAAGTTTAAAACTTTTAACACCAGCCTTAATAAGATCAGGAATAAAATCAAGCCCACATAAATCTCTAGGACTGATTAAAAATCCTTTTCCAATATTTTTATAAGAAACATTATCAGAGGTCTCAAGCATATTGTAATACATACGACAAGGTTGAGCACATCTACCACGATTACCAGATCTACCACCAATAGCACTAGAAAATAGACATTGACCAGAGTATGAAATACAAAGAGCACCATGAACAAAAGCTTCAATATCAATATTTGCATTACGGCAAATATAGTCAATATCAGAAAGTGTAGACTCACGAGCAAGAACAACTCTACTATAACCAAGATTTTTAAGTGCAATAGCACCATCTAAATTATGTATTGTCATTTGAGTACTACCATGAACTTCCATACCAGGAAAATTGTCAATGATATATTTAGCAAAACCAAGATCATCAACAATAACAGCATCAACACCAAGTTCATAAATATATTTAACAACATCAATAGCATCATCAAATTCATTATTTTTTAACAAAATATTAAGCGTAAAATTAATTTTAACATTACGCGATTTAGCATAATTGACAGCTTCTCTAATTCCATCTTTATCAAAGTTTTTAGCAGAATAGCGCGCATTAAAAAGCTGTCCTCCAAAATAAACTGCATTGGCACCATTTTGAACAGCAGCTTTTAAGCAATCAAAATCTCCAACAGGTGAAAGTAATTCAACCATATAGACCTCCATTTAAATTAATCATATACATTCTAACATAAAAATTGTAAATTATAAACAGACGATTAAGTGAAAATCTTGTGAAAAAGCAGATATAAAGCTTATTTTTATAAAAAATTACAAAAGAATAAAACTTAATATTTATGTAATTGACAATCAGAATAAATTAGATGATAATATTTAAAGTACAAAAGAATTTATAAAATTAAATATCTTTATAAATATAATAACTTATTTAACAATTTTAATAAAAGGAGGATAAAATGTTAAAAAAATTTAAAATTATATTTATGTTTATTACGATTATAATTTTATTTAGTAGCGTTATAAATGTAAAAGCAGTGGAAAATGATTCGTACAAAATCAGTAAAGAGGTATCGTCATATGAGTCAGCAAATAGTGATAAAGGAGGTGATATCATAATCAAAATAGAAAACATAGAATTGAAAGATGGATATCAATATAAATATCAGTTAGAA
>JABCPQ020000021.1 GCA_013333035.2 Clostridiales bacterium
GGCGTATGTTGGAGACAGTGTATATGAACAATACATAAGAACATATTTAGCAAATAGTACAAACTTAAATCCACATAAAATGCACATAAACTCAATTAAATTTGTAAAAGCAAGTGCACAAGCAAACTTATTACAAAAATTAAATGAAGAAGTTTTAACAGAAGATGAAAAAGACATTGTCCGTCGAGGAAGAAACACACAAAGTCATCATCTGCCAAAACATGCCTCAGTAGAAGAATACATGTATTCAACAGCATTTGAAGCATTAATAGGATTTTTATATTTAACAAAACAAAATGATAGGTTAAAATTGATACTAGAAAAATGCATTGAATATGTAAATAATCAAGAAATTTAAAAGGAGATACAAATGAAGAACAATTTATTACAAAAAATCTTAATATCACTAATTGTAATAGGAATAATTGTAGTAGGAATAATTACAGCAAAAGCAATTATGGTCAAAAATGTAAATTCAAAAAAAGAAATAACAGCAGAACAATTTAAGGAAAAAATGAGTGATAAAGGATACTATATTTCATCAATAATAGGAGAACAAAGTCCAAAATATTTAAAATCTGCATATACAGCAATATCAAAAGACCAGGTATATGACATAAAATTTTATGAAGCAGAAACAGATGAAGACGCATTAAAAAATGTATTTTTAAAAGAGAAAGAAGCAATAGAAAAAGAACCAAACAAAAAAGTTGAAAAAGACATAAAAATCAAACAATATAATTACTTTAAAGCAGAAATAAACAACAAAATATATATAGTTATAAAAAATGGTAAAACAGTAATTATTACTAAAATAGACAAAAACAAAGAAAAAGAAGTTAATCAAATATTAAAAGAATTTAATTATATTTTATAGGAGAATATATGGAAGAAAATAATGTAGAAAAAAATAAATTATTTCAGAAAAAATGGTTTTTCCCAGTATTAATTACTGTAATTGTATTATCAAATTTAATTGTAGCAATAATTTTTATAATGCCAAAAAATGCATTAAAAACAACAGCAACAATAGTTACACAAAAAGGAAAAAATCAAACAATAAACTTAAAAAATCTAAAATTAGGTAACATTTTAAATAAATTACCAAGAAACAATAAAGGATATGTAGCAACAAATACTGAAAATAGATTGTTATTATATATTACAAATATGACGCCACAAAATTATAATGAATATATAAATCAATGTAGACCAATATTCAATTATGATGAAAAAATAGTAGACAAAAGCTTTGAAGCTTATGATAAAGAAAATAATAAAATAGAATTAGAATATAATGAAAAAAGAAAAATGCTAAAAATAGAAGTAACAACACCAAGTAAACTTAAAGAAATAAAATGGCCAAACACAGATATTGTACAAATGTTACCAAAGCCAAAATCAATATATGGCAGTATTTATAAAACAAATTCAAGAGAAATTGATGTGTATGTTGAAAACACTTCTAAAGAAGAATATATAGAATATGTCGAAAAATGTAAATTATCAGGCTATAATATAAGAATAGAACAAACTGAAAATAAATTTGCAGCACAAGACACAAAAGGCAATACTATAAAAGTAAAATATCAATCAGGAAGAGAGATGGAAATAATCTTACAAAAAAGAGTAACAATAACATCATCAAATAATGTAGAAAAACAGGTTAATAAAATATCTACAAATAATACATAATAATCAAAAAGACTGTATAAAATAATAATATATACAGTTTTTTATATCCAAAAAATATATAGAGGTCAAATAATGGAAAATCTAATTGTAATAGAAGGAAAAGAAAAATATAAATATAATGACATAGAAAGTCTGATAAAAGGATTTATAAACGAAAGATATTATAATATGTCAGAAACTGAACAAAAAAATGAGCTTGAAAAAAAAGCAATTGCAAATACAATTCAGGATAATATAAAAATATACAATATGGGATCAAAAGTACAAAATTACGACAAAGAAGCATTTATTGTATATGATGAAATTACATACATATTATCAATGTTAAAATTTAATAAAATAATACTATTAGAAAAAACAAATGCAAATATATTTGGAAAATATATTAATAAGGAAAATATAACAGATAATTATATAATCGTTAATAAATTTGCAAATGAAATAATTCAAAAATATCTAGAAAATAATTAAAAAAGGAAAATATAATGGACGAAATTGAAGAAAGATTAAGAAATTTGTCAGATGAAGAAAAAATAAAGAGAATACAAAGTGAAACCAATTATTATTACATCAGAATACTTATTGAAAGTCTAAAGAGTGATGAACTAAAATTAAAAATGATTGAAGAAATACACGAAGAAGATAGAGGAAAAATAATTGCAACAATTAAATCAGACGATTTAAAGCTAAATTACATAATATATAATAGAGAAGATCATTATAATAATTTTATTATAGCTAAAAGTATCAAATCAGATAATTTGAAAGTGGCATTATTAGATCTATTTAATGAATTTGATAAAGTAAATATAATAGTAACAATGAAATCAGATGATATGAAAATTGATGCAATGAAAAGATATTTAACATACTTTAGTCAAAGAGAGGTTGTAGAAAGTATTTCATCAATAGAAAAAAAGATTGAAGCGGTAGAATTTCTTAAATTTCCAACAGATCAAGAAGAAGTTTTAAAGAATTTAAAAATAGAAACTGATGACCAGAGATTAAGATTAATAAACATTCTCCATGACGAAAGGCTAGCAACAGTACTTATTGAAGGTATTGAAAATATAAAAAGGAAAATAACAGCAATAGAATCAATAAAAGACGAAACCTATAAAAAACGAGCAATATTAACATTAGATGAAAAATATAGATTAAATTGTTTATCAAAAATAAAAAGTCCATTTATACAAGATGCAATAATAAGATCAATAAGAGATGAAAATGAAAAAATAGAATATATACATAACTCAAATAATGAAGAACTAACATGCAAAGTAATATTAACATTAGAAAGTGATGAACAAAGACTAAAACAATTAAGAGAATCTAATTTAACAAATGAAACAAATATTTCTACAATAATAGCAACATTAAATGATGATGAAATAAAACTAAAGCAATTAGAAAAAACAGAGGATATTTTAAATGCTACTATAATACAGATGTCATTAAGCAATAGAGAGAAAATAAAAGAAATTTTCAAAAGACCATCGCAAAAATATTCAAAAATTGGGCTAGACGAAAATATGACAATAGGCATGGAAATAGAATCTGAAGGTGTAATGAGTAGACCAATAATAAGAATAAAGAAACTTTTAAAAAGAAGAGAAGGCGAAGAAGAAATAGGATGGGAAACAAAATCAGATGCCTCTTTAAAACGTGGCGTTGAGGTAGTATCACCAATATTAACAGACAATGAAGAAGACATAGAAGATCTTTATATTATATGTTCAATGTTGCAAAGATGTGGAAATGAAACAAATGAAAGATGTGGAGGACATATACATATAGGAGCAAACTATTTAAAAAGTAAAGAAGCCTTCATAAATTTATTTGAGATATGGGGAAATGCTGAAGAAGTTATATGTAAAATGAGTAACGCAAAAAATATTGTACCAAGATTTTCATTACAAGAATATGCAAGACCAATATCACCACGAATAAATAAAGCAATAGAAAAAGGAAGCATAAATTTAGAAAATGAAGAAGATTTGGACTCATTTATAGAAAAAGTTCAAAAAGCACAAGGAAGTAGATATTGTGGACTAAATTTATGGAATATAAATAATGGAAAAGACACAATTGAATTCAGAATATCAAACGGAACAATTGATCCAGACACATGGATTGAAAATGCAAGATTATATGGAAGAATAGTAGAAATTGCAGAAAAATTAGCAGAAATAGAAAAAAATCCAATAAAAAGTAATGAGGAAAAAAGACTATTATCTTTAAAAGAATATCTAAAAAAAGATATAAGCGAAAATGACAAAATGGAAGTATTATTAAATTTATTATTTTCAAAAGAAGAAAGACAATTATATAGAGAAAGATATATATCAACAATAGAAAATCTAAAAGAAATAGAAGAAGACTATAATCCATTTAGCGATATTAGTTTTAGTAAAGTAGATTTTAAGAAAAAGAAAGAAAACACAGAAAAATCAAAGAAAAAAGAACAAGAAGAGATACAAAAAGGACAAACAGATAATACTATAGATATTGAAGATAGATAGAATTAAACCAAAATGCGATATAAATCACACTTTATATGGCATTTTTTACGTACCACAAAAAGACAATAAATTGCAAAAGAAACAAAGAAGTACAAAAAATTTCATTAAATTAACAGAATACAATCAAAAAACCTAAAACACATCAAATAGCCTATTTACATTGACATAGAACACACTATAAAGTATAATAAAATCAACGTTTTAAAAGTGGAGGAAATAAAAATGCTTGAAAAAAAGTATGACCATAAATTAACAGAAGAAAACAAGTATGAACAATGGAAGGAAAAAGGATATTTTAAAAGTGGGGACAAATCAAAAGAACCATTTTGTATAGTATTGCCACCTCCAAACGTAACAGGAAAATTGCATTTGGGCCACGCACTAGATGTATCAATACAAGACGCAATAATCAGATATAAAAGAATGCAAGGATATGATGCATTTTGGTTACCAGGAATGGACCATGCAGCAATAGCAACAGAATCAAAAGTTGTAAAAAGACTAAAAGACAATGGACAAGATAAAACAACAATAGGAAGAGACAAATTCATCGAAGAATGTTGGAAATGGACACATGAACATGGTGATATAATCAGAGCACAATGGGCAAAATTAGGATTATCACTAGATTATGATAAAGAAAGATTCACATTGGATGATGGTATCACAAAAGCTGTAAAGAAAGTATTTGTAGACTTTTATAATAAAGGATTAATCTATAGAGGAAATAAGATAATAAACTGGGATCCAGTAGCAATGACAGCATTATCAAATGAAGAAGTAATTTATTCAGAAGAAAAAGGTGCATTTTATCATATAAAATACAAATTAGAAAATAGTGATGAATACTTAGACATTGCAACAACAAGACCAGAAACATTATTTGGGGATACAGCAGTAGCAGTAAATCCAGAAGACACAAGATATCAAAAATACATTGGTAAAAATGTAGTACTACCAATCGTAAATAAACTAATTCCAGTAATAGCAGATGAACATGCAGATATGGAAAAAGGAACAGGTTGTGTAAAAATCACACCGGCACACGATCCAAATGATTTTGAAGTAGGAAATAGACACAATCTAGAAAGAGTAATTGTCATGAATGATGACGCCACAATGAATGAAAAATGTGGTAAATTTGCAGGAATGACAACAAAACAATGTCGTAAAGCAGTAATTGAAGAATTAAAAGAACAAGGTTTATTTATAAGAGAAGAAGAGTTAGTACATGAAATAGGACATAGTGAAAGAAGCGGGGCAATTGTAGAACCAATGATCAAAGACCAATGGTTTGTTAAAATGAGAGGCTTAGCAGACAAAGTCTTAGAAAATCAAAAATCAGAAAAAACAAAAGTCAAATTCTTCCCAGACAGATTTGGAAAAACAATGAATCATTGGATGACAATAACGTATGATTGGTGTATTTCAAGACAATTATGGTGGGGACATAGAATACCAGCATGGTATAAAGATGGTGAAATATATGTAGGAATGGAAGCACCAGAAGGAGAAGGCTGGAAGCAAGATGAAGACGTATTAGACACATGGTTTTCAAGTGCATTATGGCCATTTGCAACACTTGGTTGGCCAGACAAAACAGAAGAATTAGAAAGATATTATCCAAATAACGTATTAGTAACAGGATATGACATTATTCCATTTTGGGTAAATAGAATGACATTCCAAGGAGAAGAATTATTAGGAAAGAGACCATTTGATCACTGCATAATACATGGATTAATTAGGGATAAACAAGGACGTAAATTCAGTAAAAGTTTAGGAAACGGTGTAGATCCATTTGATATGATTGAAAAATATGGAGCAGACGCATTAAGATATTATTTAGTAACAGATATATCAAACGGATTAGACATGAGATTTGATGAAGAAAATATCAAACCAATCTGGAATTTTATAAACAAAATCTGGAATGCCTCAAGATTTGTATTATCAAACATAGAAGACTTAACAGAAATAGACTTAACAGACTTAAAACCAGAAGACAAATGGATATTAACAAAATATGAAGAAACATTACAAGAAGTTCAAAAATTCATGGAAATATACCAATTCAACAATGTAGGCAATGCAATTTATGAATTCGCATGGAACTATTTCTGTGATTATTACATAGAAATCGCAAAATATTCACTAAATAGTAACACAACAAAAAGCGTTTTATGTTATATTTTAACTGGTATTTTAAAAATGCTACATCCATTCATGCCATATGTAACAGAAGAAATATATCAAATGTTACCAGTAAAAGATGCAGAATCAATAATGATATCAGAATATCCTAATTATAACAAAGAATATATATTTGAAGAAGAAACAAAAATTGTATCAGATCAAATAGAATTCATGAAAAACTTCAGAAATGTAAAAGCAGAAAACAACATGTCAAAAGATTTAAAAATCATGTTTGAAACAGACTCTGATATTGAGTTAGTAGTAAATGTTTTAAGGCTAAATGATAATATAGTAACAAGCCCATTAAATATCAAATCATATAAAGTATTGTCAAATAATATTAAAGCAACAGTATACTTTGAGAAAAAAGAAACAGAAGCAGATAAACAAGCAAGAGAAGCTAAAATAAAAGCATTACAAGAATCAATAGAAAAAATCGAATCACGTTTATCAAACGAAAACTATGTAAATAAAGCGCCAGAAGCGGTCGTAGCAAAAGATAGACAACAAGTGGAAGATGACAAAAAGAAATTAGCAGAATTAATGAAATAATGCTAATCAATGGATTTTTAAAAGATTCTGTGATATAATCCCAAAAGTAAATTAAGAAGGTACATTATGTACGAAGTAAAAGGAAGGAATAAAAATGAGTATTAAGAAAGAAAAAACAAACAATAAAAATGAAATAAAAATCACATTCACAGTAGAACCAGAAAGATTTGATGAAGCAATCGAACATGTATTCAAAGAAAATGCTAAGTACTTCACAGTACCAGGATTCAGAAAAGGAAAAGCACCATTTAATATAGTTGCAAAACAATATGGTGTAGAAATGTTCTATGAAGACGCATTCAATCATTTATTACCAGAAGTATATGATGAAGAAATCGAAAAAAATAAATTAGATGTTGTAAGCAAACCAGAAATCAATATAATCCAAATCGAAAAAGGAAAAGAATTAATATTTGAAGCAATTGTTTCAACAAGACCAGAAGTTGAATTAGGACAATATAAAGGTATTGAATTAAAGAAAGTAGAATACAAAGTAAAAGCAGAAGATGTAAAACACGAATTAGAACACATGGCAGAACATAATTCAAGAATGGTATCAGTAGAAGACAGAGCAGTAGAAAAAGATGATATCGCAAACATTGATTATGTAGGAACAATTGATGGTGTAGAATTCGCAGGTGGAAAAGCAGAAAAATATGACTTAACAATTGGAAGCAATACATTTATACCAGGATTTGAAGACCAAATCATTGGAATGAAGATTGGTGAAGAAAGAGACATTAAAGTAACATTCCCAAAAGAATACCATGCAACAGATATGGCAGGTAAAGATGCAAACTTCCATGTAAAATTAAATTCAATAAAAGTAAAAGAATTACCAAAATTAGATGATGAATTCGCAAAAGACGTTAGTGAATTTGACACATTAGAAGAATTAAAAGAAGATATAAAGAAAAGATTAACAGAAGAAAATAATCATAAAGCAGAACATGAAATGGAAGACAAAGCAATTGAAACAGTTGTAGAAGCTTCAAAAGTTGAAATTCCAGCAGGAATGATTGAAGTAGAAATCGATTCAATGGAAGATAACATGAATCAAAGACTACAATACCAAGGATTAAACCTTGAACAATATATGAAAATCTTAGGAAAAACTAAGAAAGAATTAAGAGATGAATTAAAAGTAGAAGCAGAGAAAAATGTAAAATACAAATTAGTAATAGATGCAATAGTAAAAGCAGAAAAAATTAAAGCAGACAAAAAATTCATCAAAGAAGAAATTGAAAACATTGCAAAACAATATGGACAAGATGCTAAAGAAATAGAATCAAGAAAAGACATTATCGAATACTTAGAAAACGCTTCAAAAAATTCACAAGCAGTTAAATTCATAGTTGACAATGCAAAAATTTCTAAATAATTATAAATAATAAAATCCTTGGCAAACTTCAGATGAAAGGTTTGCTATAGGAATGTACTAGGGGACAAGAAAGGAATTCTTAAATGAACGAAATAAAAAATAGTTTAGTACCTTATGTAATCGAACAAACATCAAGAGGAGAAAGATCATATGATATTTTCTCAAGATTATTAAAAGATAGAATTATATTTTTAAGCGAAGATGTAAACTCAGCATCAGCAAGTACAGTAATCGCACAAATGTTATTCTTAGAGTCAGAAGACCCAGATAAGGAAATATCATTCTATATAAATTCACCAGGTGGATCAGTAACAGATGGAATGGGAATCATTGATACAATGAATTATATTAAATGCCCAGTAACAACAATCTGTATTGGAATGGCAGCAAGTATGGGAGCAATGCTTTTAACAAACGGAACAAAAGGAAAGAGATTTGCAACACCAAACGCTGAAATTCTAATTCACCAACCATTAATAGGTGGCCAAGGTGGAGGAATATCAGGACAAACAACTGAAATCAAGATCCACGCAGATCAAATGATCAAAACAAGAGAAAAACTTAATAGAATATTAAGTGAACAAACAGGTCAACCACTAGAAGTAATCGAAAGAGACACTGAAAGAGACCACTATATGACAGCACAAGAAGCATTAGAATATGGTCTAATAGATGGAATAATGGACAAAAGAATTTAATTAAGAATGACGAGGAGACCAAATGGCTAATAAAAACATAAAATGCTCATTTTGTGGCAAATCACAATCAGAAGTAAATAAAATAATAGCCGGACCAGGAGTATATATTTGTGATGAATGCATCAAATTATGTACAAATATTATAGAATTCGACGAATCAAAAGCAGAAACAAAATATCAAATTTCTACAAACGATGAATTACCAACACCAGAAGAAATCAAAAAAGTATTGGATGAATATATAATAGGTCAAGACGAAGCAAAAAAGACATTATCAGTCGCAGTATATAATCATTATAAAAGAATAAATACTGAAGAAGAAATAGATGATATTGAAATACAGAAAAGTAACATTTTATTACTAGGACCAACAGGATGTGGTAAAACATATTTAGCACAAACACTTGCAAAAACACTAAAAGTACCATTTGCAATAGCAGATGCAACAACACTAACAGAAGCAGGTTATGTAGGTGAAGATGTCGAAAACATACTATTAAAATTAATCCAAGCAGCAGACTATGACATAGAAAAAGCCGAAACAGGAATAATCTATATTGATGAAATTGATAAAATATCAAGAAAATCAGAAAATCCATCAATAACAAGAGATGTATCAGGTGAAGGCGTACAACAAGCATTATTAAAAATAGTAGAAGGAACAGTTGCATCAGTACCACCACAAGGAGGACGTAAACATCCACATCAAGAATTAATTCAAATAGACACCTCAAACATATTATTTATATGTGGAGGAGCATTTGAAGGACTTGATAAAATAATTGGTGATAGAATTGGAAAAAAATCAATAGGATTTGGAGCAACAGTACAAAGTTCAAAAGAAATAGACAAATATAGAATCTATGAAGAGTTATTACCACAAGACTTACTAAAATTCGGATTAATCCCAGAATTTGTAGGAAGATTACCAGTAATAGCAACATTAAGAGAACTTGATAAAAATGCTTTAATTGAAATAATGACTAAACCAAAGAATGCTTTAACAAAACAATATAAAAAATTGTTAAAACTAGATGGTGTAGAATTAGAATTCACACAAGATGCATTAGAAGCAATGGTAGAAAAAGCAATTGAAAGAAAGACAGGAGCACGTGGACTACGTTCAATAATTGAGGACTCAATGAGAGACGTAATGTATGAAGTACCATCAAACTCAAAAATATCAAAATGCATCATAACAAAAGACGTTGTAGAAAAGAAAGAAAAAGCAAAAATAGAAATAGACGAAAATAAAGAAGAAGTAAAAATACATAATCATAAAAACAAGAAGAAAAATAAATCTTCTAGAAATGAAGAAACAGCATAATTAAAGAAAGGACATAAATAAATGACAGCAAATGTAAATCAAGAACAATGCATTGGATGCGGCCTATGTGTAGGAATGGCACCAGAAGTATTTAGAATGAATGATAATGGATTATCAGAAGCATTCGGAGAAGTTACAGAAGCAAATAAGGAAGCAGCAGTAGATGCAGCAAACTCATGCCCTGTAGCAGCAATCACAGTTGAATAATAAAAAATACAAACTAAAGGCTCTAGTCACCGCTAGAGCCTTTTTTAAGGAAAAAAAGAGGAAATACAGATGAACAAATCAAAAGAAAGATCATGGATAGAAATTAACACTAAAAATTTAGAATACAATATAAATCAAATAAAGAATATAATCCCCAAAAACACACAAATAATGGCAGTAGTCAAGGCAAATGCCTATGGACATGACAGTATAATAGTATCAAAAAAGTTACAAGAAATCGGAATAACCAACTTTGCAGTAGCAACACTACAAGAAGCAATAACATTAAGACAAAATAATATCAAAGGAAATATATTAATATTAGGATACACAGAACCAAAAGAATTACAGACAGTAATAGACAATGATATAATTCAAACAATAGTAGATAATGACTACGCAAAATCAGTACTAAAAGCAAATCTACAAGGAAAATTAAAAAGTCATGTAAAAATAAACACAGGAATGAATCGAATTGGTGAATTTTACAACAATTTTGAATTATTAAAAGAAATATATCAAAATCCAGCATTACAAATAGAAGGAACATTCACACACTTGTGCGTATCAGATTCAGATAAAGCAGAAGACATAAATTTTACAAAAGAGCAAATAAATAGATTTGATAAAGCAGTAGAATTCATAAAAGAGCAAGGATTAAATCCAGGAAAGCTACACACACAAGCAAGTTATGGAACTATTAATTATACAGAATGTAAATATGACTATGTAAGAATGGGAATATTAATGTACGGAATAAATGCATCATATGACTGTTATAATAAGCATAACATAGACTTCAAGCCAGTAATGTCAGTAAAATCAAAAGTAACAAGTATCAAATATATAAATCCAGAAGAAACAGTAAGTTATGGCAGAACATTTAAAGCAGATAAAAAAATCAAGATAGCATCAGTAGGCATAGGATATGCAGATGGAGTGCCAAGAGCATTATCAAATAGACTAATAGTAAAAATCAATAATAAAAAATATCATCAAATAGGACGAATATGCATGGATCAATTAATGATTGAAATAGATGATGAAAATCTAATTTCAGTAGGAGATGAAGTAACATTAATAGATACAAATGAAATCAAAGATTTAACATTAGAAAACTGGGCAAAACTAACAGACACAATAACAGATGAAATAATTTGTAAATTTACAACAAGACTAAAAAGAATAGAAAAATAGGGGCTTCCAAGACGGAAGCTCCTTTTAAAATCATACAAAGTAAACATAAAAATCACAAAAAAGTAACAAAATTCGCTAAAAGTATTTACATAAAATATAAAAAATGTTAAAATTGTAATATAAGTGAAATAAAAATGTAACAAAGGAGAATCCATGGAAGAGACTAT
Source organism: Clostridiales bacterium (assembly GCA_013333035.2). Taxonomy (GTDB): domain Bacteria; phylum Bacillota; class Clostridia; order TANB77; family CAG-508; genus CAG-793. The sequence continues at coordinate 11,943 of JABCPQ020000021.1, forward strand.
TGATTTAAAAAATGTATTCAAAATGATGTGGGAAAAGAAATTAATCATCATAATAACAGCAATGATAGCAATATTATTAGGTTTCATATATTCATATAGATTAGTAAAACCTAAATACACTGCAAAAGTACAAATAGTTCTAGTACAAATTGACAAAAATCAAGAAAAGAAAAGTAATTTAGGAGCATTAACACAATCAGACGTAACAATCAATGACAAAATTATAGCAACATACCAAAAATTACTAACAAACGATGATGTATTAACACAAGTAATTCAAAATACACAAATAGTAGATATAACTCCAGCAGAATTAAAGAAATCAACAACAGCAACAGTCGTAAGTAACACACAAATACTAGACATACAAGTAACAAACAAAAATCCAGAAAAAGCAGCAATATTAGCAAACGAATTAGCAAAAGTGTTTAAAGAAAAAATATACAATACTTACGGAATAGACAACGTTTCAATAACACTAGTAGCAGAAACACCAAAAGAACCAAGTAATATACATCACATGAAAGACATATTAATGTTCACAATAGGTGGAATAGTAATAGCAATATTCATCATATTACTAATAAATTTCTTAGATAATACAATAAAGTCACCAAATGACATTGAAGAATTAGGGCTAAACATATTAGCAGAATTCCC
>JABCPQ020000022.1 GCA_013333035.2 Clostridiales bacterium
CCCAGTAAAGAAGATATTAAATAGTGAAGTAAAAGTAAGATATTCAATCAATGTAAAAAATACTGGAGAAATCAAAGGAAGCACAGTAGTTCAAGAAAATATTCCAAAATACTTTACAATGAACCCATCAGAAAATCCAGATTGGAGAATTGAGAATGGAAAAATTGTAAGTAAAGAAATAGAGCTAAATCCAGGAGAAAGCAAAGAATTAAGTATCACATTAAAGTGGAGAAATTCAAAAGATAATTTTGGAACATTAGTAAATAAGGTCGGAATAGAAAAGACAAAGAACAATGCAGGCTTCGAAGAAACAGACACCGAAGAAGAAAAGAAAGGAAAGAAACAACAAGCCACTCTAGTATTAGTACCAAAGACAGGATTAGATATAAACAAATTATTACAAATGACAGGTGTTGGAATCACATTAACAGCTCTAGTAGCAGCAATGGGATACACAATATCAAGAAAAGTAAAAGAATAGTTATATCATAAAAAATAAACAACAAATAAAAGACCAGGAAAATTATAACAATTTTCCTGGTCTTTAAATTTAATTCTTTTTACACTATATAAGGATTCTGAAAAACTAAAAAATAATAAAAACAAAGTTTAAAAGAACAAAATAATAAATTTTTTTTTAAAAATATTTAGTAATAATACTGATTTTAATTGTAGGTTTCTTGTAATAAAGAATGGTAAAAGCCATTTGCGAAAAGGAAAAATTAACTTTCAAAAATACACTACTATTGTAAAAAAAGCTATTAAATATACAATTATATATAGGAAAAAATATTAGGGAGTGTGCTAAAGATGAAATCTAATAAAAAAATTAAGCAAATAGCAGTTATAATTTTAATTATATTATCACTGCTAGGAATTAATCTTTCTGTAAATAAAATAGTTAAGAATTTCTCAGATACAAGAAATATAAACGCAAAAGCTGGGGACTATACACCTGTTCAATATGGTGAAGAAAGAATTGAAGGCACAAATTTTGTAACATTTGATGCCTATTTCTTAAAAAATAGTCAGAAATACAGAGGAGAGTATTTGCCATATACTAAAGATAGAGATAAAGGTTATAATGCCACATCTAAAAATTTATGGATTGAGTTAAGAGTTTTAGGAAATGGAAGTTTAAAAAATGCAAAACTTTTATTTACACAGGACAATATTAGTGAAAAGTTTAAAATGCTTGAAAGTGAGACAATTGCTCATGATTCAGTAGGAATAAATCTTAATCAAATCAATTTAAAAGAAGTTCCAAATGGCAAAACTGTATTATTTAGAGTTGAAGTAAATGCTAATTTAAAAAAATTTATTAGTAATGATAATAAAGTGAAATTAGTAGGAGAATATGTAGCAAATGATGGAAGTGCTACTCCAATCGAAAAAGAAGTAAAATTCACAGTAGAAAGTTCAGTTGATAATGCTATAGCTTATATAGAAAGAGATTATAATACTCAAAATCGTAGTTATGACGAAAAAACTTTAGCGAAAAAAGATGGTAAAATTGTTATAAATCATTTTTTTAATATAAATTTCGGCAATTATTATCATATAGATAATTATCAATTATATTTTGATAACTTTACTACAAAAGAAGGAGTAATAGAGTCAAATATTGAACAATTTAATGGTCATTATCCTTCAAATGTAGAAGTCAATATCGGAGGATTAGGAGCAAGTGATTATTCAGTAGATTATGATAATTCAAATGGAAAGTTAAAAATAAGGATTTTAAATGTTGGAAAGTTATATTCAAGATATGGTACAATGGAAATTCGTACATTATATCCTGAAAGTGCTATGGATTATAATAATGAGCATATTTTTAATCTTAAAGCAAAAGCACATGCAATTGTAGAAAATAATCCAAATTATGAAAATCCAATTATTTCAGAAGAAGTAGAAGCAACATCATCAGTAAGATATGCACATACACCACCAATAATAGAGCCTCCAAGAATAGATAGATATTATGGAGGAATAAATCCACCTAATAAAGATAATCCAATCAGTAGATATGAAGGAGAAAACCCAGATGAAGATTTTGAAGATTGGTCTGTAACATGGGGATTTAACATAGACAATAAAGATGGAAATCAAGAAGTTATTGTAAAATCTAATCCGGAAAGAAATTATTTTAGTGACTATAATGGTAACAATAAATTTGATTTAGATAATTACGTAATAATTAAGAGCGTTAGCTTTTATAGGTATATTAAATTAAATGATAATTCTAAAATTGATCTATATGATGATGACACAGGTCGTTTGATCCATTCATTTAATAAAGACGAAATTGAAAAATATACAAGAGAAGAGTTCAAACTTGAGCCAAATATCAAACATGTTAAATATGTATTAAATAATATAAATTGTTATATAAATAGTGATTTTTATCCAACATTTTCGATTACTAATAAAAAGACAATTAATGACAAAATGCTTAAAGAAAACTTAACCAGAGAAGAATTTAATAAATTAACACTTATAACCGACAAATATAATGTTCAATTTGGTGATAAAAATAAAGAGGTCACATTAACAGCAGGGTATTATGAAACTTCAAGAGCAAGAGTTAGTTATCATAGATATTATAATTATTATGATGAAAAAACAGGAAACCGTTCAGTATCAAAAAGTGGAGCAGTTAGAGTATATAATGGAAATGATGAAGTTGAAGATTTATATGAATCAAGATGGTTAATTGAATCTGGAAGGCGTCATGAAAATAACTTAGAAATTATTTCAAAATCAGGAGAAAAATTTTCAGAGGGAAGCACTTATGATAAATCTACAATAAATGAAAATTATATAAAATATCATGGTATAAAATTTTCAGTATCACCAAAAAATTTATTAGGTGAAGATGGTTGGATTAAAGTTTATAATAATGATACAAATGAGCTAATTGCAGCATTTAATAATTCAAATTGGAACAATTATATAGAAAATCCATTTATTTATGAAAAAGATGTTGTAAATATTAAAGTCTTAACTAGTAAGCTAGTTAATCCTGGATCATTGTTTATATATAATGTTATGAAAATTGAAGATAAAGAATTAAAGGATAATGTTTCTAAAGAACAATTTGAAAAATTGAAATTTATAAATAAACATTTAGAATATTCTTCAAAATTAACAGCTAATTCACCTGAATTTTCAGCAAAAGGTGTATCAGAAATAGCAGTTAACTATTATAGATTAAATTCATTATTAAAAAATGATGGAGAATTACTTTTAAGCACCTACAAAGCAAGAGAAGGAAACTTTAACATTTTATTAGATACATTAGCACCTTCTGATGCATTAGATTTAAACAATTGGAAAAATTCAATAATATTAATGGAATTTCCAAAAGATGTAGTAGATATATCTAATATATCTTTAAGAGGAGCTAATGTTAACATAGCAGGATATGAAATTTTTGATAAAGATGGCAAAAAGTTCTTAAAAGCATATCTAAAATCTGATAAGCCAGTTAAAGAACAAAACTTATCTTTTAATGGCTTAATTACAGTTAATCCACTTGCTAATACACAAAACACAAATGTAAAAGTATATATTTATAATGAAAATAATGATAAATATTTTTATGAAAATAGAAATACAATTGATGCATCTCAAAGATATTTTGAAAAGCCAGAAAGTAAGAATATATATGATATAAACGGTAATGGAAATAAAGAAGAGCCTGTCGGATATCTTGAAATCCCAACATCAATTGTAGCACCACAAGAATTACATTTAAATCAAAAAATTATAAATTACAATACAGACGGTGATGTTGTTAATGCACCAAATGTAGGTGTTATTGATGGAAATGGTACAGGAAAAGCAACAGTAATTATTCAATTAAAAAACAATTTTCCACCATCAATAACAAATATGAAAATTCATGGTGTAATACCTTATAGAAATAATAAAGGAGGATTAACAGGTACAGATTTAGATTCTAAGATTGATACATTTATGACAGGACCAATAAAATTGCCTGATAACCTTAAGGATAAAGCAAAAGTTTATTACAGTGAAAATGAAGATATTGATAAAATTTGGTTGTCAGATTCTAATAATTGGAAAACAGAAAATCAAGTAAATGATTGGTCTAAAATAAAGAATTACTATATTGATTTTGGAAACACAGTTTTTAATGTTAATGAATTAACAGAATTATCTTATGAAATAAAGGTACCAAATAATGCTGAATATAATAAGCCATCATTTGCAAGTAATGGAGTGAATGTTAATCTTAATACAGAAGACGGAAAATTAAACACAGAACTTGAAGCAAATAAAGTAGGAATTCAATTTTTAAAGAAATTTAATTTAGAAATAGACACTAAAAAGGCAAGTACAAATAACAAATTACAAGGATTAATTTATTCAGCAAAATTGGATGGAGAAGAAAATAGCAAAACTGGAATAACAAATAATGACGGAATTGCAACTATTAATGGATTGTTAGTTGATAAAGAATATACATTAGAGAAAATTAGTACTGAAGATAATTATATTTCTGAAAATAGTAAACTTAAGTTCAAAGTTGTTGAGAATAATGGAAATATGGTATTGCAATTTATTGATGGACAAAATAAAGTTATTAGTTCTGAAATAATTCAACCAACCGAAAATATTTCTACAAAAGTAAAGATGAATTTTGAGTATATTTCAAAATATAATATTACTTTGAATAAAGTTGATGTTGCTACAAGAGAGGCTTTAAGAGGTGTTAAATATGAATTATATGAAGGTGAGCAAATTAGTTCATCAGCTAGAACCGACAAAAACGGAAATGCAACATTTAAAAAATTAGTTCCAGGAATTGAGTATACATTAAAAGAAACTTATGCTGACGGATATTATTTAAATGAACCAGTTAAATTTAAAGTAGTTAATACTGATGGAAATCCAACGATTAGTATATTATCTGGAAATGGTGAAAATTTAGTTATTAATAAAACTAATGAAGACCTTGATGAAGCAAGTGTTAAATTTACAGATATTAAGGCTAAAAGATATTCAATTGATATTACAAAATACATTAAAGGAAAAAATGAAAAATTACCAGGTGCTGGATTCATGGTTTCAGGAAATGATCTATTAACTGACAAGATTGCAGAAACTGATACAAATGGTCACACTATTATAAGTGGATTATATGAGTATAAACCAGGACAAACATATAGTGGTGAATATACAATTGAAGAAATAGCTCCGTCAGAAGGTTATACAAGAAATTCTGGTAAATTAAAAATAAAAGCACAAAGAAACACATCAGGAGTTCTAGAAGTTTCAGTTATTGAAGATACTTTAACTAGAAATATTAATACAGGTAAAGATATTGTTTTAGAAGCAGCAGATACTGATAATGCAGTATATAAAATAGGTGTAGAGGATGTTCCATTATTTACAATAATTAAAACAGATGCTAAAACAGGAAAACTGCTACCTAGAACAAAGTTTGCTATATATGAAGTTGATGATATGGGAGCAGAAAGTACTGCTTATGATTCAAAAGGAAATATAGTTGGTACAGAAGAAGATATTGATGGTGTTAAATATAGAGTTGTTGAAACTGATGAAAATGGTGAATATACGAAAGGTCTAAGACCAGGACAATACAAATTTGTAGAATTATCAACTGTTGATAATAGATATGAAATATCTAAAACTCCAATATATGTTGGTGTTGGCGAAAAATTAAAGCCTAAATATGGTTGGACAAAAATAAAAAAAGAACCAGAAAATAATGAAAGAAGAAAAGAAATTATATTTGATAGAGAATCACATGATAATAAAACTTATTTTGTTAAGAGAACAAGGACATATGATAATATTGGTAGGGGATATACTGATGAGAAGAATTGGGAATATGATATCAGTAGCAGTAAGTATTACTTTAATTATAAATATGATGACAATGTTATTTTATTAAGAATAGATGACAATAAAGCAGTAGTGTTAAATATAGATACCGGAGAAAAAATAAAGGAAATTGAACTTTACGGAAAAGAAGAAAATCTTGTTGCCACAAATATGTTATATAATGACGTAACAAGAACAATTACAATTCTTAATGATGAATATGAAAAAATAAAGACATTTGTTTTACCAAATTCAGGTGAAAGATTGCCAAATTTCACTGAATCAAGCGAAAATCCAAATGTGAAATTCTTAAAAATAAACAATAAATACTATATTTCTTATGATTATTATCATTATAAATACAGAAGCTTTGTATTAGCTTTTGAAGAGAATGGTGATTTCTTTAAATCATATTATGGAGGAAAATTAATAAATAATAAATTTGTAGCATATCTTTCTTATGGCTATAATGATAGAGCGGTTGCACCTGAGAGGTTTGCTGGTTTTTCTGTCAAATTAAAAGATTTAAATGATAAAACAATATCAAATACAGAATTAGATATGTACCAATTGATGAAAGCAGGTGGACCAGTGATTAAAGATAATGGAGATGTTTGTTATGAATACGATAGGAATTATTATGGGGATGCTCCTTATGGAATTGATACTAATACATATTATAAATTTGGTATTATTATTCCAGAGACAGAACCACAATCAGAAATTGTAGTAAAAAACAATTGGCGAAAATATACTATAAAAGGTAACCCTGCTTATGGTGGAAGTATCACAGATGTTGCACAAACTGATTATAGTGGTAAGAAACTTGAAGATGTAGAAATTTATTCTGATAGTAAAAAGGATATTAAAATTACGCCTGATACAGGATTTAAAATTAGTAAAGTTTTAGTTAATGGTGAAGAAATACCATTAGAATTAAATTCAGATGGTAGTATGGATTTACCGAAATTTAAAAATGTAACAGAAGATAAAGTTATTGAAGCGCAATTTTCAAATACAATTTCGTATGTTAGAGTAAATCATTATAAAAAAGATACAAATGAAAAAATAGCAAATAGTGAGATTTTAACAGGAAATTATAATTCAAATTATGAAACATCTCCAGCAATTGTAGATGGATATGAACTTGAAAGAAATGCTTCAGGTGAGTTTGTAAAACCAGAAAATGCATCAGGTCAATTTAAAACAACTGATATTGAAGTAAATTATTATTATCAACCAAAACAAGTTGATGTAATAACAAGTTATGAACTTGAAAATGGTACAAAAATAATTCCAGATAATAAACAAAAAGTCGAATATGGAAAAGATTATACAACAGTACCAGGGGCTGTTGATAATAAGTATGAATTGGTAAGTACATCAGAAAATGCCTCTGGAAAAGTTACTACAGAAGCACCAGTAAATGTAAGATATATCTATAAATTAAAATCTACAAATATTATAGTAAATCATTACATATTAGAATTTCAAAGTAATATAGTTGGAAAAGATTACACAACTAAGAGAGTACCAAATAATGAAGGTGGAATTGTAGAAAAAGAAATTATAAACGGAACAGTAGACGAAGCATATACTACAAGAGCTTCAGATAAAATTGCACGAAATTATGAGCTAGATAGTGTTCCAACAAATGCTACAGGTAATATGACCGTAGATCCAATAGAAGTAAATTATTATTATAAAAAGAAAATACCAAGAATATATAATTCAAAATATGAAAAAATAGGACCAAAAGTAGTTACAAACAGAAATAATAAATTTGTTTATACAGTAAAATACACAGGAAAAGTATCAGATTTTATTGGAAAAGGAACATTAATGATACAAGATACGTTACCTTATGAAATAGATGAAGAAAAGTCTGAATTAGATGGTGGAAATTATACTAATAAGGTAATAACATGGTTTCCAAAAGTAAATATTAACTCATATCAAAATGAAAACGTAGAAATAACAAAAACATTTAGCGTAGTTTACAAAAATTTACCGATTAAAGAACATATAAATATTGAAAATAAAGCATTTTTTATGTTCAATGTAGAAACACCAAGTAGAGAGTTTAGAGAATCAAGTAATATTGGTGGAAATGAAGACATTGACGGATATAAAGTTGCAACAACAGATGGACAATTTGCAAGAAGAATTACAGTCAATAAGACTTGGAGTGATGATAATAATGCAAATGGAAAGAGACCAACATCAATAAAATATATTTTAAAA
>JABCPQ020000023.1 GCA_013333035.2 Clostridiales bacterium
ATCTGATTCCGTCAAATCTTCCTAAGTTTGAACTAGCTTCTGCACAAGCAATTATATAGTATGCTGCTAATGATGATTCTGATACATCTAGTGAGCATTCTTCTACTATTGCACCTAATTTTTTGTATTCTTCAATTGAGTTTTCTAATGATTTTTTTACTTCTGGATTTATTCCTTCTCCAAAAAATTCTTTTGGTACTCCTATTTTCATTCCTTGGATTGAATTTTTAAGATTTTTTGTATAATCAATTTTTTCTCTTTTTACAGATGTTGAATCGTTTTCATCATGTCCTGCTATTATATTTAATAATAATGCTGAATCTTCTACATCTTTTGTCATTGGACCTATTTGGTCTAGTGATGATGCAAATGCTACTAATCCTGATCTACTTACTAATCCATAAGTTGGCTTTAATCCAACAATTCCACAAAATGATGCTGGTTCTCTGATTGATCCACCTGTATCTGATCCCAAGGCCCATGGTACTAAGTTAGCAGCAACTGCTGCTGCACTTCCTCCTGATGAGCCTCCTGGTACTTTATTTAAGTTCCATGGATTTCTTGTTATTTTGAATGATGAATTTTCTGTTGAACTTCCCATTGCAAATTCATCCATGTTTAGCTTTCCTAATATCGGCATGTTTTTTTCTTTAATTTTTGTTATTACAGTTGCGTCATATGGTGATACAAAGTTTTCTAACATTTTTGAAGAACATGTTGTTTTAATTCCTTTTGTACAGATATTATCTTTTATCCCAATTGGAATTCCTGCTTCTGAATTTCTTGATTCTGTAATTGCTTCGTCTAAACGTGTGCTTACAAATGCATTTACTTCTGGCTCTTTTTCATTGATTCTATCTGCATATGCTTTTGTTATTTCTTCAATTGTTATTTCTTTGTTTTTTACTTTTTCCATTAATTCGTGAACTGTTAAGTCAGTTAATTCCATTAATGTTCCTCCTCTATTTTAAAGTACCTTTGGTATCTTAAACATATTTCTATCTACTTCTGGTCCGTTTTCCATCATTTGGTCTATATTGTCAAATTGTTTTACTTCATCTTTTCTAAATACATTATAGTCTTCTGTTGCTCCAATTGTTTCATCTAGTTTACTTACATCTATTTTATCAATTGTTTCTGTATAATTTAAAATGTCTTCAAGATTTTTTAAATATTCTTCAATTTCATTTTCTTTTATTTCTAAATCTGATAATTTAGCTATGTGCAATAATTCTTCTTTGCTTATCTTCATTAAGGTTTTCCTCCTTTTTCATATTTCATATTATACACTTGATATGCTTATTTTTCAAGGGTTATGGATTGTCTTTGTATAATTATTTTGACATCAAAAATGGCCTAGATATACTAGACCATTTGCTTTTATCAATATTATGGAGTTAATCGTTCTGGACCACGGAATAAAAACATTGCTTCTTTCAAACTTGGTAATTCTAATAGATTCATTATTATTCTATCAACTCCTATTCCAAATCCTCCATGTGGTGGGCAACCATATTTAAAAAATTCTAAATAAAACTCCACATCTTTTTCTAGCCCTTTTTCTTTAGCCTGTTCTTTCAATATTTCATATCTGTGTTCTCTTTGTGCGCCTGTTGTAATCTCTACACCTTTCCATATTAAGTCATAGCCCTGTGGAACACCATTTTTTCTTAGATGATAGAATGCTCTTTTCCTTTTTCCGAAATCTGTTACAAATATGAATTCATGATTATATTTATCTTTTGCTAATTTCGCTAATAATTTTTCCGCCTCTGTTGTTAAATCATCTTGTTCTTCTTCAGGACATTGATAATTATATCTTTTATTTAATTCTTCATAAACATCTTTTAATTTCATTCTTGGAAATGGTAAGCTTGGTACAATTATATCTACATCAAAATATTCTTTAATTTCTTTTTCATATTTTGCTTTAACCTTATTTAAAGCAAAATTTATCATTTCCTCTTCCATAATCATAACATCTTCATATGTATCAATGTTTGAGAATTCTAAATCAAATCCTGTAAATTCTGTTGCATGCTTTCTTGAGTGTGATTTCTCTGCTCTAAAAACAGGCCCACATTCAAAAATTCTTCCAAGCCCTGAGGCAATTGCCATTTGTTTATAAAATTGAGGACTTTGTGCCAAATATGTTTTTGAATTGAAATATTTAACTTCAAATACTTCTGATCCACTTTCGCTTGCTACTCCAATTAATTTTGGTGAGTGTATTTCTATAAATTCTCTTTCTATTAAAAACTCTCTACACGCATTAACAAATAGTGTTTGTATTTTTAACATTATTTGATTTTTATCTGTTCGTAAATCAAGCCATCTATAATCTAATCTTGTATCTATAATTGTTTTTTCATCAATTGGATTTGCTTCTGCATAACTTGTTACTTCAACTTTATTTACTTGTACTTCTTTTCCTCCAAGTTTTACGCTATTATTTTCAATTAATTCCCCCTCAACAATAACTGTTGCTCCTGGAATTAATTTAGAGAAAACTTCACCCACTTCTGGAAATTTAATTTTATCAATAAATAATTGAATTTTTCCAGAAAAATCTTTCAATATTACAAATTGCATTGATTTTTTATCTCTAATTGTTTCAATTATTCCATGAAATTTAACTTGTCCTTTTTGTAATTTTGTTATTTGAGATATCATATTATTTCTCCTTTTGTAATATCTTTTATAATTCCTCAGTTTTATATGTTATATAACCTTCATAATTATAACTTTGATCTATACCTTTCATGTATACTTCATGATTATTAATTTCGTCTGTTAATGCTAAATTTAATATATGCTTTATTTTATTTAATAAAATACTTTATCCTCATTTATTATTTGCTTTTTGTTGATTTTCTAGTTGTTTTCTTCTTTGTTATAGCTTTCTTGGTTGCTGTCTTTTTTGTCGTTTTTTTCTTTGTTGTTGTCTTTAATTCATCATCATTTTCTGATGGTGACCATACTTCACCTATCTTTGGAGCATTCCAAGAAATATATTTGCATGATGTTTCATCATTGTGATTATTACTGCAGATATAGTAGTTGCGGCCTCTTTTTGTTTTGCGAACATAAACTTCTGCTCCACATACCGGACATGGATTTGCTGCTTTTTCAACAAATGGTTTGACATTTTTGCATTCTGGGTATCCACTACATGCTAGAAATTTTCCATAACGTCCATATTTTATTGCCATTGGCTTTCCACATTTTTCACACATAATGTCAGTTAATTCATCTTTTAATTCAACATGTTCAAGCTCTTCATCTACTTTTGCTAGTTCTTTTGAAAATGGTGTATAAAAATCTTTTATAACTTTTTTCCATTTTTCTTTTCCTTCTGCTACTGCATCTAGCTCGTTTTCTATTCCAGCTGTAAACTCTACGTTTACAATGTCCTTGAAGTTTTCTACTAATAGTTTGTTTACAATTTTTCCAAGATCTGTTGGAACTAATTGTTTCTTTTCACGTTTTATATATCTTCTATCTACAATTGTTGAAATAATTGTTGCATATGTACTTGGGCGTCCAATACCATTTTCTTCAAGTGCTTTTACAATACTTGCTTCTGTAAATCGAGCTGGTGGCTCTGTGAAGCTTTGCTTTGTGTCTATTCTATCTTTTTTCAATTCTTCATTTTCTACTAATTCTGGAATTGATTCTTCTCTATCTTCGTTTGAATTGTCGTCAGTATCTTCTACATACAATGTCATGAATCCTTTAAATCTTAAAGTTTGTCCATTTGCTTTAAAATTATATGTTTTGTTTGATACTGTTGAATCAATATTCACTGCAACTGTATCATAGATTGCTTCTGACATTTGGCTGGCTAAAAATCTATTATAGATTAGTCTATATAGTTTGTATTGATCCGGTGTTAGATTTTCTTTTATTTCTTCTGGGTTTAAGTCAATATTGGTTGGTCTAATACCTTCATGTCCATCCTGTGCATCGCTTTTAGTTCTATAATATCTATTTTCATAATATTTATCACCATATTTAGCTGTTATGACTGATTTAGCTACTGCTCTTGCCTCTTCTGAGATTCTTGTTGAATCTGTTCTCATATATGTTATTAAACCAATTGTTCCTCTACCTGTTACCTTTACACCTTCATATAGTCCTTGTGCTACTTGCATTGTTTTACGCAATTGGAATCCTAATTTTCTTGCTGATTCTTGTTGCATTGTTGATGTTGTAAATGGTGGTGCAGGTGTCTTTTTTCTTGTGCCTTTTTTAATGTTTGTTACTACATATTTTGATTTTTCAATATCTTTTAAAATTTCATCTACTTCTGCTTTTGAATGTAATTCAATCTTTTTGTTATTAATTGTTGTTAAATGTCCTTGAAACAATTTTCCTTTTTTGTCGAAGATTGCATAGATATTCCAATATTCTTCTGGAATAAATTTCTCTATCTCTTCTTCTCTCTCACATATCAATCTTACTGCTACTGATTGAACTCGTCCTGCTGATAATCCTCTTTTTACTTTTTTCCAAAGTAATGGACTTATTTGGTATCCAACAATTCTATCTAATACACGTCTTGCTTGTTGAGCATCTGTTATATCTAAATCTATCTTTCTTGGATTTTTTATTGATTCTTTTATACATTTTTCTGTTATTTCATTGAATGTTACTCTGCATAAAGAATCAGTTGGTATTCCTAATATGTATGCTAAATGCCATGCAATTGCTTCTCCTTCACGATCAGGGTCAGTTGCTAAAAAGATTTGTTTTGCTTGTTTTGCTTCTTTTTTTAATTCATTTATTAGAGGAGCTTTTCCACGAATATTTATATATTGTGGTTCAAAGTCATTTTCGATATCTACTCCTAATTTTGATTTTGGCAAGTCTCTTACATGTCCTACTGATGCAACTACTTTATAAGTTTTTCCTAAAAACTTCGATATTGTATGTGCTTTTGATGGTGACTCGACTATTACTAATTTATCTGCCATTTTGCTTCCTCTCTTATTTCATGATTGTTTCATAAATTTTTTCTTCTACATTTTCTATTGCTAATTTTCTTGAATTTTCTGACATTTGTTTTAATTTGTTTTTATCTTCTATTAATTCAATTATTGTTTTGTCTAATATATCAGTATTTAAATCTTTGTCAAGTATTACTTTTGCTGCATTTGCTTTTTCTATTGCTCTTGCATTATATTCTTGATGATTTTCTGCTGCAAATGGAAATGGTACTAATATCGCTGGCTTTCCTACATTTTCAATTTCTATTATTGTCATTGCTCCACTTCTTGATACTACTAAATCTGATATGTTCATTATTTATTCCATATTATATATATATGGTAGTATTCTTGCATTTTTTATGTTTTCTATGTCTTTTCCTTTTTCAGATAAATATTCTTTTATTTCTTCAAAATTCTTTTTGCCTGGAGCCCAAATTATTTGATAATTATTTTCTTTTATTACTAAATCTTCTACAGCTGTATTGATACTTTTTGCTCCTTGACTTCCTCCAAATACTAATATAATTGGTAATTTTGAATTTAATCCTAATTCTTTGATTTTTTCATCTTTTTGTTCTGTTGTTAAATTTAAACATTTTGTATTGCTTGGTGTTCCTGTTACGACTGTATTTACTTTTGGATTTAATTTATATTTTGCTTCTTTAAATCCTAACATTACATATTTTGCTTTTTTTGACATTAATTTTGTTGCTATTCCTGGTAATACATTGCTCTCATGTATTATATATGGGATTTGTAATTTTTGTGCTGCACGACATACTGATAATGTAATATATCCACCTGTTCCAATTACTAAATCTGGTTTAAATTCTTTTAAGATTGTTTTTGCTTCACTTATTGAATGAATTGTTTTTATCAATCTTTTTAAATTCTCTATTGTTGGCTTTCTATATACTCCATAAGCTCCAATATGTTTTATCCCATAACCGGCTTTAGGAACTAGATCATTTTCTAGTCCCCTATCTGTTCCTATAAATATTATTTCTGAATCAGGTTGTTCTGATTTTATTTTGTTTGCTATTGCTATTCCTGGATTTATATGTCCACCTGTTCCTGCAGCTGCAATGACTACTTTCATTGATTTGCTCCTTCTTGAACGTCTTTTGTTTTTTCTTCTATCTTTGCATTTCTTGATATACCTAATAATATTCCTACTGATACTAGTAATATTATTAATGATGTATTTCCATAACTTAAAAATGGTAATGATATACCTGTGTTAGGTATTGTATTTGTTACAACTCCGATATTTAAAAATGCTTGTAATATTATTAAACTTGTTATTCCTGTTGCTACTAATTTACTGAATCTATCTTTTACTCTTGCTACAATTAAATATCCTCTTATTGCAAATGCTATAAATAGTCCAATAACGACTATTGCTCCTACTAATCCTAGTTCTTCTGTAATTATAGCGAAAATAAAGTCGTTGTGTGCTTCTGGTATATATAAATATTTTTGTTTGCTTTTTCCTAATCCTACTCCAAATAGCCCTCCAGATGAAATTGCATATAAACTTTGAACTGTTTGGTATGATGTTCTTATTGGGTTATCGCCTTCCCATGTATGTAGCCAGGCTGCTAATCTATTTCCTCTAAATCCTTTTATTATTGCATTTCTGCCTATGATAAAGCCTCCTGATAATAATGCAACTAATAATCCAAAGCTTTTTCCTAAATCAGCCATTTTTATTGAGCTCATTGCTGTTATTATACTTACTATTAATGTTACTATTATTGCGGCACTTGCATGGTTTTGTACTTTTAATAATATTGCAATTATTGGTATTATTGCGACAAATGGTTTTAAAAAATAATTTTTGAATTTTGTAAAATCTATATTTGTGTCACTATAATAACCAGAATATGCTATTATTAAAAATAATTTTGTTAGTTCTGATGGTTGAAATGTTATAGGTCCAAACTTTAACCATCTTGTTGCACCTTTTGCACCTGTTCCTAATCCTGGTACTATTACGATTAACGCTGATGCTATTGCTAAGAGATAAAATAGTTTATATGATTTTTTTAGTTTAGTAATATCAAATATCGATATTATAAACATCATAATAATTCCTACAACTGCTCCTAAAACTTCTTTATTAAAAAAATAGTAACTATTGTTATAATTTATTAGAGCTGATGGTGCACTTGCTGATAATACCATTACTAATCCTATTAAAGTCAATATTATAGTAATTGTTACTAATATGTAATCAAGTGTTCCCTTATTTTTTATATCATTAAAATTTATTATCTTTTTATTAGTTTTTTCTTTTTTCTTTGTTTTTGCCAAAACTAATCCTTTCTTCTTTTGCTAAATTATTAATAATCCGATTCCACAAGCTACTAATGTTACTGCACAGAATACTATTACTACTGTTGTTTCTTTCCAGCCACATAATTCAAAATGATGGTGAATTGGTGACATTTTAAATAATCTTTTCTTTGTTTTTTTATAATATAACACTTGTAAGATTACTGATAGTGTTTCTGCTATTGGTATTATTGCTATTATTAATAATAATAACGGTATTTTTAGATATAATGTTATTCCAGCAATTGCTCCTCCTAATAATAGTGATCCCGTATCTCCCATGAATACATGTGCTGGATATATATTGAATAATAAGAATCCTAAACTTGTTCCCATTATTATTGAGCCAAATATTGTTGTTTCTTTTATATTCCACATTATTGAAATTATGGTTAATGTCGCTATTATTAATGTTGTTACACCTGTTGATAATCCATCTATTCCATCTGTTAAATTTACTGCATTTGTTGTTCCTAATATTACTAATACTGCAAATATTACATATAACCATACTGGCATTGTTACGAATTTATTTAAAAATGGTATGTATATATCTGTTCCATTCTTAAAGATCGTTATTAATAAGGTTATATAAATTATTGATATTATTAATAATCCTGCCATTTTTGCTTTTGGACTTAGTCCATCTGTATTTTTTTTGACAACTTTTTTATAATCATCTATAAATCCTATGAGACCAAATCCCAATGTTACAAATATCATTGGGAGTAGTCTTGTTGCTATTTCTGATTGGTCTTTTGCATAGTCGAAGAACAAGAATGCACTTAATATCAATGTTGAAATTATCATTATAATTCCACCCATTGTTGGCGTTCCTGATTTTCCTAGATGTGATTGTGGACCATCTTCTCTTTCGGATTGTCCTGCTTTTAGTTTTCTTAATATTGGTATTACTACAAATGCTATTACTATGCTTGTAAAAAATGATAGTAGTAATATCTTTATATGGAAACTCATTTAATTATTTTCCTCCTTTGGAATCAGCTTTTACTGAATTCTCATTGTCTTTAGCTTCTTCCATACCGTCAATAATTTCTTTTATTATGATTCTTTCATCATAAGGATGTTTTTCATGATTTATTTCTTGATATGTTTCGTGACCTTTTCCAGCTAATACGATTAGGTCATTCTTTTTAGCCATTTTAATTGCTTTTTTAATTGCTTCTGTTCTATCAACTATTACTTCATATTTTCCTTTTGTCTTTTTTATTCCTTCTTCAATTTGGTCAACAATTTTTTGTGGATCTTCTGTTCTTGGGTTGTCTGAAGTTATTATTGTATAGTCGGCAATTTTTCCTGATATTTCACCCATTGCTGGTCTTTTTGTGCTATCTCTATCACCACCACAACCGAATACTGAAATTACTCTGCCTCTTGTGTATTCTTTTACTGATTGTAAAATGCTTTCTAAACTTTTTGGTGAATGTGCATAATCAATCATTATTGTTAATCCTAGTTTGTTGTCTACAAGTTCATTTCTTCCTGGTACTCTAATTGTTTCTAATGCTTCTTTTACTTTCTCTATATCACAGCCTAATTTCAATGCTATTGATAATGCTGCTAATGTGTTGTAAACACTGAATCTGCCTGGTATTCCTGTTCTAATTCTTTCGTTTTTGTTGTTTACTCTTACTCTAAAATCTACATAAGAGTTTGTTATTGTTATGTCTTTTGCTAATATGTCACATGTGTTGTCAATTCCATAAGTTTGTATGTTCCCATTATTTATAATACTTGGAACTAGTCTCGTTTTTAAATCATCTGCATTTACATATCCATATTTGCACATTTCAAATAATCTTAATTTTGAATTGAAATAATCTTCCATATCTGGATGTTCGTTTTTACTAATATGATCTTCTGATAAATTTGTAAATACTCCAATATCAAAATCACTTCCATCAACTCTATGTAGTTTTAAACTTTGTGATGATACTTCCATTACTACTACATCACATTTTTCATTTGCCATTTGTGCAAATATACTTTGTAATTTTACGCTATCTGGTGTTGTTCTATCACTATCTTCTAATTTTTTATCTCCTATATATATTGCTATTGTTCCAATTAAGCCTACTTTTAATCCTTGTTTTTCTAATAGTTGTTTTACCATAAATGATGTTGTTGTTTTTCCTTTTGTTCCTGTAATTCCAACTAATTTAAATTTTCTTGATGGATCATCATAATAATTGCAAGCACATTTGGCTACTGCTATTCTTGTGTCTGGACATGATACTAATGTTATACTGTCAACTGCTCCAATTTCGCTTAATTCCTTTGCTACATCTGTTACTGATTCATCATTTATTAATATTGCTGATGCTCCCTTTAATATTGCATCTCTTATATATTGATGGCCATCTACTTCAAATCCTTTTATTGCTACAAATAAATCTCCTTGTGCAATTTTTCTAGAATCTGTTTCTATTTTGTTTATTTCTGCTTCAATATTTCCTTTTGCTTTTAATGATTCAATTCCACTTAATATTTCTTTTAATTTCATTATTATATCTCCGTTCTTTTTGAGATTAGTTTTTATTAAAATCTTAACAAAAACTCCTTATATATTATAAGCATAAAAACATTAATAAATCAATCAAAATAAGAATGATTTCTATTATTTTTTAGAAATCATTCTTTAATTTTTTACAAATAATTTAATTATTTTTGATATTATAGTTTCCTCTGTTTTTGGACTTTCTTGTAGTGATTTTACATAGTCTTTTTTGTCTAAATTTATATATACTTTTTGACTATTTGTTAATTTTTGCATTCCTAGTTTTTCTTTTGCTTCTTGTTCTATGTTTGAGATATTCATATCTCTTTCAATGCTTACTTTTAACTGATCATTTTGTTTTTCTATTTCAATTAAATTTGATTTTAATTTTTCTCTTGCTGCTAGTTTTGCATTTAGCATTGCATATCTTATACATAATATTAATAAAAAGGCAAAAACTAACATTGAAATGATTATTGTTTTTGTTGTATTTACTAAAGCGGTGTTTTTATTTACTACTCTTTTCTTTGTTTTATTACTATTTTTTGTGACTTTAACAGACCTAGTCTTACTAGGTTGAATTTTTCTCGGGCTTGTCTCATATTCATAGTAATTAGCCATTTTAGTAGTTACACCTCTTTTCTTTCGAATATTCTTAATTTAGCACTCTTACTTCTTGAATTAATTTTTAATTCATTATCTGTTGCTATAATTGGTTTTTTGGTTAACGATTTTCCATAGCATATTGGATTACATATACATATTGGTATGTCTTTGGGGCAAATACATTCGCCTTCTGCTTTTTTGAATGCGTCTTTGACTGCTCTATCTTCCAATGAATGGAATGTTATTACACATAGTCTACCATTATCTTTTAGGCATTTTATTGATTCAAGTATTGTTTTTTCTAATGGTTCTATTTCATTATTTACTTCAATTCTGATTGCTTGAAATGTTCGTTTTGCTGGATGTCCATCTTTACCTGCTGGCTTTGATTTTGCAATAATTTCAACTAATTGTTTTGTTGTTTTTATTGGTTCATTTTTTCTGTAATTTACTATATTTCTAGCAATTTGTCTCGAATATCTTTCTTCGCCATATTTATATATGATATCTGATAATTCTTTTTCTGAATAAGTATTTATGACATCATAAGCTGAAAATGGTTGTGTTTGGTCCATTCTCATATCTAATTCGTTGTCTGAGTTATAACTAAAACCTCTGTTTCGTTCGTCTAGTTGATATGATGATACTCCTAAATCTAATAAAATACCATCTACCTTTTCTATTTCTAATACTGCTAATATTTCTTTGATATCATCGTGATTGCCATGTACCAATTTCTTATTTGAATATTCTTTAAGTCTTTCTGATGCTGCTTTTAATGCATCATCATCTCTGTCTATTCCTATTAATAGTCCTTTTTTTGATAATCTTTTTATTATTTCACTGCTATGTCCTGCTCCACCTAATGTTCCATCTACATAGATTCCATCTGGTTTTATATTTAAGCCATTTATGCATTCTTCTAGCATTACTGGAATATGTTCAAATTTCAATTCACTTCTCCAAATTTAGAATTTTTGGTTGGCACATTGCTATGCCAACCTCTTTTGTACATTTGCAATCTTTTGTTTCTTACTCTTTTTTTCTTTTGTATTTTAAATTTTTTGTCTTAAGTGTATCTATATAAACTTTTGTAAAAAAGGTTATACCTCTTCAATTCCATTTTATACCACTTTAACTGATTGTAATATATAAAAAAATAAAATGCAATACTTTTTTTGCATTTTATTTTCTTTTAAATTACATATATTATTTTTGTTTTTTATTTTAATTATTTCTTCGATCTATGACATACGTACTTCCGCAGATAGTTTTGGCAAGGTGTTTTACAGATGCTCCTGCTTCGCCTATTTCTAGAGGGTTTTTAAATTTTCCTTCTTTAACCTCTACGGCTCCAATGGATACAGTTGTCAAGGGGAACTCCTCAATTGTTCCTTTTCTGTTTTCAACTTCTAAAAATCCGTTTAATAAGTCTTTTTCATCAAAATAATGTTTCACTTTGTTATCAAATTCTATAATAATGTTTTGGCAAACTTTTTCGAAATTTTCTCCTTCAACAATTCCTACAAAGTCGTCTCCCCCTATGTGTCCGACGAAATTGTTTTCTCCTCCTTTTATATTTAATATATTATCTGTTAAGATTTTGGCAGTGAATTTTATTATTTCGTCACCTTTTGAAAAGCCATAAGTATCATTATATGCTTTAAAGTTATCTAAATCTACATATAACATTGAGAATTTAATATTATTTTGTATTCTTCTCTTCATTTCCGCAGTGATTTGGACATTTCCGGGTAAACCTGTTAGTGGACTTACTGTTCTATTTGAATTTAATAATCTCATTATGTTTCTAATACTTAGATATATTACTTCTTTGTTATATGGTTTTTTAAAATATAATTCTATATCGTTATTTAATATTTTTATTTCATGATTTACATCTGTATTTGATGAAATTACTATAATTGGGGTTATGGAATTGTTTTCATCACTTCTTATAACTTTTGCTAAATCTATTAGATCACAACTTAAGCAATCCTCATTTATTAATAAAATGTCTGGAATATGTTTTAAAATTACTTTAAATTCTGATTGATTGAATCTTTTTAATTTTACTCCATGATCTTTTTTAAATTCTGATGTCAAATCATTAAATATTGTTTCATCATTATCCAATATATATATATCTTTCATTTGTACTAAGCTCCTGTTTCAATTTCTTTAACTTTTTGTTGTCCTTGCACATTTATTACAGTTACTATTATTTTATGTTTTGTTTTGCCAACATCCATTGAGGTATTTACTTCTTTAAGGTTTAATGGTGTGTCTCCTGTATTTGAAATAGATCCGTCAACATTTACTTCTATTTTTGATATTCCTATTTCATCTGTAGCCTTTATATTCAAAGTTCCATTTTTACTTGATAATTCTACTTCTGGTACTATTAGTCCTTTTATTGCTTTCTTTAATGTTTCTATATTTTCTTCACTATCTGATGCTTCTATTACTAAAATATTGTTTCCTGCTGGTATATCTAAAGAAAATGTATATTCTTTCTTGCCTTTATCAAATAATACTTTTTCTTGTTTTCCTCTTGTAGTTATTTCCAAGTTTTGTGTTGATGAACCATTTGTTGATATTTCTCTATATTTATCCCATTCATAAGTTAAATATGATAATTGTGTATCATCTTTTGCTGTTATTTTGATTTTTCTTTTATCTGTTTCATCTTGTGTAATTGTAATTTCTGGATTTTGGCTATCATTTGATTTCTTTATATATTGTTTTTGATAATCTCTTTCATTTCCATAATAATCTGTTACTGTTATTTTTAATATATTATTTCCTTGTGGAATTGTTATTATTTGTTCAATATTTAGTTTATTATTTCCTTGAATTGCTGTTGATTCGCCTTCATTCCATTTGTATGATACTAGCCTTACTGGTTTTCCAGATGATATTTTTAATGTTACTTTGCTACCTTGTTTTGATTCTCTTATTTCAAGTTGTTGATCAATTTGTTTTGGCTTTTCTGTTAGCTTTCCATATACTCCCATTGATATCATTGCAATTCCAAATATTAATATGATAATTGCAAACATCTTTACACTTTTATTTAATGCTAATTTGTTTGTGCCTCTTTGATCTATTCCATATCTTGGTGCTATTCTATTTAAATTTGAACCTTCTCTCAATATCTGATTCATATTTCTCCTTATTTAATTACAAATTTTTTGATTATAATTGTTCCTATTATTACAATTAAAATCGCTATTATTGTAATTATTATAATTGCTTTAGTATTTTTTTCTTTCTTAATTATTATAACATCTGCGCTGTCTTGATCATTTTCTTTATCATTATTGTTATTTGGTGTTGAATTAATGTCAGGCGTATTACTATTATTTGTGGCTTGACCTATTTCTGCTGAATTTGACATTAATTTTGAGTTTTCATTTTCTTCTGACCATGTTAATGTTATTGTCGTAGTTTTTGACTCTCCAGGATTTATTATTTCATTTTTTAATTCTTTGTTTACTATTCTTCCATCAATTTTTTTCCATTTTGGATTGTCTGCTGGATTGAATTTTAATCCTGTTGGTACATAGTCTATGATTTCTGTTGCATATCCTGGTATTTCTCCTAAGTTTGAAATTGTTATTAAATATTGAATTTTATATACTGTGTTTTCTAATTCATTTTTATTTTTTTCTATTCTGAGTGTTTCTTTAGGATTTTGTAATTTTACAGGATTTGTTGTTTCTATTCCATCTTTTATTATTGATATGTTTTGAATATTTAGTTTTAATGCTAAATCAAAATATTTTTCATATAATTGTTCAATATCTTGATCATCTTCGCCTTCTGTCCATTTACTTGGTGTTGAGTCTTGATCATCTACTGGATTTCCACTTGAATCACTATCTTCTGCTATTTCTGCTTTATTTATTATTATTCTATTTTGTGGAACTTTTTCTTTTACTTTAAATTCTATTTCTACATCTTTATATTCAGGTGTTGTCATTGTCTTTGAATTAAAATATTTTATTAGATTATCGTCTTTATTCTTTTCTTTATTTTTTGATAAATAATCTGTTGCTAAATATTTTACTTTTGACATATCTTGTACTGGCTGATTTGCTTCATCTACATAAAACCAACCGTATTTTTTATTTGTTTCACTTTCTGGTAAATATTCTAATGATTCTGATATTTCATTTCTGATTAATGTTGCATATCCATCTTGAGTTCCTTCATTATATATTCTTATTGTGAATTTTACTGTATCTTGATTTTCAACTCTTATTGGGTCTTTTACAGTTTTATATGTCATTGTTGTGATTTCTTGTCCATTTTGATTTAATTGGCCATAATTAGTTGAGTCTACTGTTGGTATCCTGTCTTTTATATCAGTATTATTTACTTTTGTTAAAAATTGTTTTAATGCTAAATCAAATTTTTGCAATATTACTTTTTCAAAATCATCGTCATCTTCTTGACCTTGATAATAGTAATCTCTATCATCTAGTGCTGTTTTATTAGCTTGATTGCCTCTATATTCTGATAATTTATCATCTGATGGTATACTTGCATTTTTTCTATCATCTCTATCTACTATGTTTGATTGATTAGAGCTTTTAGAAATCTCTGATATAGATGTTATTATCTTTAATGGTGGGACATTGTTTTTTACTTTTAATTGTAATTTTATGTCTTTATAATTTAGTGTTTGATTATCAAAACCTTTTATTATATTTTCTTTATCTTTTTCTGCTGATAAAAGTGTAGTTTTTAGAGTTCTTTGTGTTGCATCATTTGCATCTAATACCCATCCATTTGCTGCATTGAAGTCATTATTTACAAATTCTAATTCTGGTGGTAAATGTTCTGTTATTTCATCTGCATAACCATCTATATTTCCTTCATTATAAATCCTTATTACATATGTTACTATATTTCCTGGAGCAATTGTTACTGGATTCTTCTTATGCTTATAGATTGCTGTTGTTGATGTTGCTTCGATTATTGGTTTTGTATCTACGACTGGTTCTCTATCATATTTGTTTTGATCTTTTAGTTCTCTATTGTTTACAGAGATGATGAATTTTCTTAATGCTAAATCAAAATATCTACCTTTTAATAATGCAATTTCTACATCATCATCATCTTCATATCCTTTACCTCTCTCTGATTCTCCCCAATTGTATCCAATTTTGCTTTGATCACTTAAATTATTTGGTGTTGAATCTCTATCACTTATTGGATTGTTGTTATAATCTGCTATCTTTGTTATTTCTACAATATTTCTTAAGAAATTATCGTCTGAATTAGTTATTGCAGTTACTCTGCATTGTAATTGTATATCTATATAACTTAATGAATATTTTTTATCTTTTGGTTGTAAATTGAATTTTTTTATTAATTGATTTGCACCATATTCTGTTTTTATTGTTTTATTGTCAGATGTCACAGCTTGCCATCCGAATCTTCTATTAATTTCGCTTTGATCTGGTGATACAAATTCTAATCCTGCTGGTATATAATCTGTAATTTCTTTTGCATATCCATTTATTTGACCTTCATTATAAATTCTAATGGTATATGTGATAATATCGCCACTGCTTACATTTATTGGTTGTTTTGAATGTGTTTTTAATGCTGTTGTTCCATTACTTAATTCTGCATTTTTTGTTGCCAATTTTCTTAAATTTTCTTGTGTTATTTGTGGCTCTCTGCTTTCAAATTTTTTACTTATTCCTCTTGAGTCAATTACTGATGATATATATTCTCTTACGGCTAAATCAAATTCTGGTGTTCCATTTTTTATATTTATTGTTTTTTCATTATAGTATTGATTTAATTCATTTTTTACTACTACTACTGGTTGATTATTATTTATTGTGTTTGGTGATGATGTCCAATATCTTAATACTGCTCTATTTGATGTTCCTGATGCTACAATTCTTAAACTATTTATTGATGTTGTTCTTGGCAATACTATATAAAAATCATTTCCTATTATATTGTTTACTTTTTCTGAAAAACTACTTCCACTTACTTCATTTCCATTTGCATTTACTATTCTTAAATTTGAAATTAATGAGTTTCCATTATATGCATTCAATCTTAATTGTGCATTTCCGTTAATGTCTACTCTATATGGACCTACTAAATAATTTTCTCCATCTAAATTAGATACTGCGTCATCTGTATTGAAATTTATTGTTCCTTGATTGATATTTTGATATGTATAACCATTGTTTACTGCATTATTAGCGCCATTTATTAAGTAACTGAATATCCTATCTATTGGAGTATTGTTTGTATTATAATAATATTTTTCTTTGACAGATGTATTTCTATTATTTTTCCTTACATACAAATCTATTCCATTTGGTATTGATTCTGGATTATTAGTATATGCCCAGATTGCTATTTGTTGAATTGATTCTAAAATGTCTCTTAATTCATCTTGTGTCATTTGTTCCTTATTTCCGATGAATTCTGCTCTTGACACACCTGATTGTTCAAATAATCCATTTAATGATGTTTCATTATTTATATCTGCTACATTATTTAATATCCATATCAATTTATTATAGTTTTGGTCATTTATGCTTAAGTTCCTTAATGCCATATAGTCTATAGTGTTTGGCTTTATCATATCATAAATTTGTGTGTATGGTACAATTCTAGTATTTATTCTACTTCCAAATCCTATTCCATTTCTTAAACAGTATATTGGTATATTATAGTCATAAGAACCTATTCCACTTGTAGATTCGTTTTTTATTATTTTAAAAACTGGCTTATATGTTCCATCACTTGTTCTATATGTGTATGCCCCTGTTCTTTTTGAGTTTCCTAATTCATATAGCCCTAGGTATAGTGGGCTTGAGCTTGAATCTACCGCTTGCGTAATATTTTTAATTAAAACTATTATGCTTATTAATATTATTGCGATAATTATCTTTTTTATTTTTTTCATATAAATTACCTTTCAGTATTAAAAATAATTCAATTCTATATTTATTCTTATTTATATTATCATATTGGCTTATTTTTTTCAAAGATTTTTCCTTACATGTTTTGGAAAAATCTATTGCATAAAAAAAGGACAAGATTTGCATCTTATCCTTTTAATCTGGAGGCGCCACTCAGAATCGAACTGAGGATATGAGTTTTGCAGACTCTTGCCTTACCACTTGGCCATGGCGCCATATTTGATTTTAAATAAAAAAATGGAGCGGGAAACGGGGCTCAAACCCGCGACCTTCGCCTTGGCAAGGCGACGCTCTATCAACTGAGCTATTCCCGCATGTGTAATTGAGTTAGTATTTAGCTGTTTCCTAACGTCAATTACTATATTAACAAATTTTATTTTAGTTGTCAATAATTTTCTTTTACTTTTTAAGATTTATGTTGAAACTATATACCTTTGAAGCTTTTTGTGAGCTATTTCTTTCACTACCATTATAATTATTTACTATTCTTACTACATTAAATGACATTTTACTTGCATTTATCGGTTTATCAAAATATTTATAAAATACTACGGCTCTTGTTGTTGTTTCTCCTGGATATAAAACGATTCCTTGTGAGTCTGTATTTATTGAATGTCTTTCTTCTCCTCCCACATTTAATGTAATTTCTGCTCCTGCTGTACTGTCTGCAATTATAATATATTTATCTGTTTTATTAGTTATTTATATATTATATTGTTCTGTTTTGTAACTTACTTCTTTTGAAGCTATTTCTACTGCTATATTTTCATCTTGATTTTTAAAGTCTACTTTTTCTTTGTCTATATATCCATAGTCGGCTATCCTATAATCTTTTCCTACTTTTGATACAGTTAATAATTCATTATATGTTTTGTAATTTCCACTTGTTCCTGTTTTTTCAATGTTGTCTGATACAGTTACTTTATATATATATCTTTTTCTATAGTTTGAATATGCTTGAAATGTTGCTACTTTGTCCTTATTATATATTGTTGCTGTTCTTTGTTTAAAATTTTCAATATTGTTATCGTAATTAAATGATTTACATTCTTCTGTTAGTAGATTATATGCTTTTGCATAATCTCCTAATATTAATGAATCTGTATATGCTTTTAATGTTTCGTTTATTGATTTTTCTTGTGATTTTGGTACAGTATTGTCTGTCATTATTGCAACATTTGGTGTGTATGATGAACTTAAAGTTAATTTTTTAGGAAGCTTTTTTAAATATCCATTTATTAAAAATCCTATAAGCCATATTGTTAGTGCTATTCCTATATATTTTCCATATTTTCTGAAAAAACTTGTTATCCATAATTGAATTTTATAATTTAATTTCATCATCTCTCCTTAATTTAATTGGAATGATATTTCGTAATTGTTGTTTGATATTTCTTTTACTACTATTCTTTGTGTTAATGTTTTGAAATTAGTATTAAATGAATCTGTTATATTTACTGTTAATATGTACAGGTCACCATTTCTATTTATTGTATCATATTCAATACTACTTGTATTTGGATATGTTTTTTTACAGTATTCTATAAATTTATTGATGTCTGTAAAATTTGCTTGCTTAAATTCTGGATTTAGTTTTGAATATGCTTTTTCATATTGTTTTGTGTCTATTAATCTCATGTATTGTCCAAAATATATTTGCATTCTTCGACGTTCATCTGATTTTATTGTTTTCTTTGAAATGTTTTTATCGATTTCAGTTTCTTTTGTTTGAAATGTTGTTTGTGGTGTTAATGTTGCCAAATCTGATGTATCTATTTCTTTAGAGCGCTTTGATTTTTTTATTATATTATTTACTATTATTATTAATATTATTGCTATTAATGCTATTAGTGGTATTAATATTTTTTTCTTCATTTTTCTTCCTATTATTCTGCTGATATTATGACATTTGGTTGTATAGCTTCTGTCATTGAAAGTTTTAGGGTGAATTTCATTGTTTTATTAGATGATGTTGATATGAATAATGTTAATTCTTGATAGTCTTTAGAATTTTGATTTTCATTTTGTTTTGATATAGTTGTATCTGTTACTGTTACATTATTTGACCAATTTATACTATAAATTTTCTTTAATATTTTTTGGAAATCTTCTTCATTGTTTATCCCCATATTTAACATTGATTCTTTATTATTATCATAATATTCTAATCTTTTATTATTTGATTTTCGGTCTAACGTTTCTTCAATTTTTTTGATTGATTGTGTAAAATTTGTTATCTTTTCTGCTAATCCTTTAGGTAATGCTGCTCCTACATAAATTCTTTTTAACGTTTCTACTATTACATCATAGTCATTTATTGATATTGATGCATTATCCTTTATTGGTATTTGTATCAAAAAATATAGTCTTCTATTTTTAGTTAGAATTATTTCATAAGGTACTTCAATATAATCAGATTGCTTTAATATTTTATTGTAGCTTAGAATTGAGCTGGAAATTTCACTTGTTTCTTTCATTTCTGATTGTTTTATCTGATTCCAGATTTTTATATAAATTTCATCAGAATATATATTTATATCGCTTTGTTTTTCTTTTTTATATATTTCTTTTATTTCATCAGTTTTTTTACCTTTTAATTTTGTTAGCATATCTTTGATTGTTGAATTTGTAAAATTGTATAATGTTCTTTGCAATTCATCTTTACTTACTGCTACTTGATTTACTTTATAAAATTCTTCGATTCCATCTATATATTTGCTTTTGATTTTTGTATCATCTAAAGTTGTGCTAGTTTTTTCTTTTATATATTGTTCAATTTTTAAATTTGTTTCTCTTAAACTCTTTCTTAATATATGTATTCTTAAAATATTTATATTAATAGAGAGTAATATAAACACAAATATTATAAAAATAATTTTTTTTGTATTTTGGTTCATACTACTCCCTCCATTATAGTTTAATTTTTATTTCATTTTTGTTATTTGAAAGTTTTAATAGTACATTAAAGCTTTGTAATGATTGAAATGTTAATTTTAATTGAAACTGTGTATATTCATCTGTTTTTTGCATTGTATTTGGTACTATTTCAATATATAGAATTTCACAATTATTTTTGTTTGATACAGATTTTAATGATTTCATATAGCTAAATACTGATTGTACATCTTGAAATCCATTTTTTTTATATCTTTCATATACCTGTTTTACTTCTTCTGGATTATATTCATTATATTTAAACATTTTATAATTATTTGAAGATAACCTATTCATTGCTTTTTGTATATCTTTTGATTTTACTTTGCCTTTATATTCTATAAAGATTTCCTTTAAATAAAGCTGTTGTAGACTTGCTTCTTCTTTTATATCATTTCTATATGCTATTTGTTGTATTACTATTAATAGAAGTAATGCAATAATTGTTATTATATATATTTTTTTCATAAAACCTCTTATTTATTGAAAAATTTATCAACGCCTGCTGCAAGGCCTTCAGCCATTTTGTCATTTGTAGCGTCATCGTGAGCAGTTTTTTTATCTCCTAATTCTATATCAACTGAAGGTATTGTAGAATATGATGTTTGAGTTAAATCCATTTCCATAGTTCCTTTTCCAAATATTTTTGTACTTTTTCCTTGAAGTCCTGCAATTAATGAATCACCTAATTTATCATGTTGTTGCCACATTTTAGATACTGGTTCCATTTTTTTATAACTATCTACATCAGGTACTTTCATATAAAAAGCTCCTTTTCCTGATGTAGTAGAATCATAATGTACTGCAATATGTGCATCTGAATTATTATTTGCAATAACAGTTCTTGCTATATTATCTAATTGTACATCTGATGTCTCACGAATCATCAATACATTGTATCCTTTTGCGAGTAATTTATCTCTTAACTTTAAAGCTACTTTTAAATTAATCTCTGCTTCTGTAGCTCCATCTTCAAATGTCATTCCAACTTTTATTGCGTCACTCATTTTTGCTCCGGCTTCGGTTGAACCCTCAACTATTTTCCCTGTACCGTCTGGATGTGTTTGTGTTTTTTGCGACGACCCACCACTTGTTCCATGTCCTGCGTTTACTGTTATTACTATTCCATTTGGATTTGTTGCAGTCGTTTTATAAAATTTTGCTTTTCCTGTGTGTATTTTGGAGAAATTGGCATATTTCCAGTTTGAATCTAATCCAATTTCTGTTCCATTTGCTAATGCAGCAGTATTCGCTGCTGAACCAGAATCTCCTGCTACTGTTCCTCCTTGTACTGTTCTTGCTACAAATGCTCTTGAATCATGTGTTGTTGGTTGTTTTGGAAGGCTTGCTTTTATTCGGTCTATTTCAGCTTGGTTAGTGAATTTATTAAAATATTTTCTAGCCCAAAATCTTCTTTTTTGTGTAAGAGCTTGTGGTAATGGTGGGCTTCCTTCTGTTCCATCATCAAAAACTAACATACCTGATTCTGGTCTCTCATATCCTCTACAAAATGCTGTTGCCGCAGTTTCTGGTGATGGTGATTTATCAAACATTTCAAAAAAACTTGTATTAGCTTGTTCATATCCCATAAATTCATCGTGTAGATTTTTTTCTAAACCTTCTGTTCTTGTAAATGTTTCTGATTTTTCATCTTTTTCATGTGCTGTTCCATATAAAGCCTCTTGCTCTGTAAAGCTCTTGATGCTTTGTATTTGTTCCCAATAATCTAATATTTGCTTTTGTTTTTCTTTCGAATACTTTTTTGCATATTTTTCTGTAGCAACTCTTCCAGAAACTGATAGTGCAGACATGTTAGATGAAGCGTTCCACATGAAATTATGACCAGAAGTTTCTTTATATAACTTAAAGAAATAATCTAATTGATCTTCTAATAAGCTTTGAGAAAACGATCTTCCTCTTTGTTGTATAAAGGCTACTAAATTTTCTCTTAAATCCTCGGTATGTTGAAATATTCCTCCTGTTCCGCCCCAAATCCTATTAGTATCTTCTTTATCATTACTCAATCCAGTTTCTTGCATATTGTTTCCAATTATTCCAGCTGCTTGATTCGGTGTGATGCCTCTTTCAGTTAAATATGTGTAAATTAATAATGCTTTTTGTTCTTCGTTTAAAGCTTTTTCTTCTGCATTTGACAGATTGAACTCTGTATAGTTTCCTGCTCCGAAATCTATGCCTTCACTATTTCCTCCTGTTGCTAAACTTGTATCTGATGTCATTGTTGAAGCACTTCCTGTGTATACATATCCTGCTCTTAATAATGATTGTTTTTCGATTTCCATTTGTTTCTTCAAGTTTTCTTCATCTGTTTTAGTATAGTCTGACTTCATGTATTCTTCAATGCTATCATGTGGTGAGCCTTCTTCATTTATTAATGATATCTCTATTTTTCCATTATCTTCGTTTCCGAAATCTGTCATTCCATTTTCAACTTCTACAATTGTTTCTCCACGTTTAAATTCTGTTTTTCCTGGATCTTTAATTCCTTTAATTTTCATTGTATATCCAGTTAATATATTTTTGTCTATTTTAGTGAAGCTTCCTGTATAAGATTTGTCTTTAACATCTTTTAATCCATTAAATTTATAATTTAATATATCATAAGTGTCTTGCGACATTTCTGTAAATGATAATGTTAAAATCCCACCATCTTCTGATGTATAACTTGCTGTTGCATCTCCTGGAGCTACTATTTTCATATTTTTTTGCTTTAGGTTTTTGACTACTAGATTATATTTTGAATTATCATCTCTTTCTGCTTTAGAATTTGTTTTTGTATTTTCTGTTTGCCAATTTTCATGTCCTGTTTTTTCTCCATTATCTGCAATCCATAATAATACATTTTTGGTTTTTGTTGTTAATTCTTCTTCTGTAAAATATTCTAATGAATACAATAATTCTTTTATATTTTTATATGCTTCATCACCGGCTTGTGTCTTCATAGAATCTAACATAGCTAATGCTTGTAATGCTGCTTTTTTATTATTTTTTGTAAAGCTGACCTTTTTCTTTGCCATTGGGCTTGAATAATATTCGTTTTCTAAATCACCTTCTTTTCTTGCTTTTGTGGCTTCGTTCTTTTCTTCTAAATCTGATTGTTGAATCTGATATTCTTCTCCACTATAATAATATGTATCACTACCGTCATCAATTGCTTTTGCTGCTGCAATCTTTTTTGCAGTGTCGCTTGTTCCATCATATTGATAATATGATTTACTAAATACTTTCTTTATATATTTGCTTGGTCCTAATAGTTCTGGCTCAGATGCTTGATAAAATATTCCTCTATCTTCATCTGTAGATTTCATTTTTGTATCAAGGTATATTTCGAATTCTGATTGAAGTGGTGTCTTTTCATCTACTTCTCCAGATTTTTTTTCTGTTGATTCTCCTTCTGTTTGTTTTTGATACATCTTTTTTAAATATTCCAATGTGTGTTCATGTGCTTCTTTATTTTTTTTCAAGTTATTTTTATCTTCAGTTTCGGCTCCTGTATTACCTGGATTATCAAGATTATCATTATATATATTATTATATGCATCGATAGCTTCTTTCACTTTTCCATTTTCATATTTTTCAATATCTTCTTGTGTTATACCTCTATCAATTATATCTTGTATATCGTCAAATATTATATCATCATATTGACTTTCTCCTGAGTTTTCTTTTTCTTTAACTGCATCAGATGAATATTTTATTCTTTTTTCTACAATTCTTGCTCTACGATATGCACCATGTGATACTTTACCTTTAGTTCCCATAAAATCAATTGTTCCATAAAACCAATGATTTGTTACATCTTTTATTATTGGATATAACATATCTTGTGGTGTCATTCCTTTTGCAATTAACTGTGCTAATTCAAAGTACTGACTACCTGAAAATTGTACTCCATTAATAATAATTGGTCCATGTTCTTTTTTTATTTTTGCAAGGGTATTATCTGTATCTTCAAATTCAAAAGTAGCTTCTCCTGTTAAAACATTATCTGCTGCTTTTTTATAATCTAATTTTCCACCAAAGTTAAATATTCCTTTTGCGTCTTCTCCTGACTTCCAAATTTCATAGAAAAATTCAAATTCTAAATTTGGATTTTCTTTAGATACATTTTCTACGTGAGTAACTAGATTTTTATATACTCCTTTATCTTCTGGTTCAATTGCAGTTTCTAAAAAATTATCAATAAATTGTTTTGCATTTGTTATTGGTTCATCTGTTTCACTATATTTGTCAGTATCATGCGAAAATTTAACACTTTTTCCATCTTTTGAATTAATTTCTATATCATACATCATTTTACTTTTTAAAAGTTCAATGTTTACCTTAGTATTAAAATCTGATCCTGTAGCAATTTGTTGTGCCAAGTCAGGCATCATTGTTGATGTATGTAATGCAATGAATAATTCAAGTGGCCTTCCATACATTGCTGTCCACGACTCTAAGTCAAATGAGTAAGAGCTTCCTCTTCTTATTACTACCCTACTATTATTTTTTACATGTACTAATCCAATTGCACTATTTAATGCTTCATTTATATCAGAAAGTATTGGTATAGCTATTACGAACGTCTTTGTATTTATATAAAGCTTTCTTTTTTCTGTATTCACAACAGCATAATCTTCTGCATAATCTGCTGTATCTTTAGAATTAATAAATGGTATTTTATGATTCAATATATTTATTAATCCTGAAGATGATTGGTCGATACTCTTAAAATCATCGTGATTTACTAATGCTTTTAAATTATCCCAAATATTAACTACTCTACCTAACAAAAACGTATCTGCCGAAACATAAGTTTGTGCATCTGCTGTGATATATGCTGATAAATAATCGTTATTCTTATTTTTATTTATTGGTACTATTTTATTGATCTCTTTCGTGCTACTTGCATTATTATCTTCTATATCTTTTTTTGTTTTCTTTTTATATGTTACATCTGCAAATCCATAAGTTTGAATGTCATATCCTAGATTTTGAATATATTGGGCAACACCTTTTATTTCATCTTGTGTTACTATTTTACTGTTTCCCGTTGTTGCTCCCTTTAGTCCTTCTAATATTTGAAATCCAAATTTCTTCAGTTTTCCTAAAATTAATCCTGGCATTACTGTGAAAAATCCTATTATTCCTATAATAAATATAATAACTATTATTGCTATAATTATTATTGGTATAACAGGGGCTGCTGCTGCAACTCCTGCTGCTGTACTTGCTCCTCCGGCAGCTGTTCCTGCTGCTCCTGCTCCTGCTGCTCCTGCAGCGCCAGCGCTTCCTGCACCTCCAGCAACTCCTGCTGTACCAGCGCCTCCTGCAGCTCCTGTTCCTCCGGCAGCTGTTCCTACTCCACCTGCTCCACCTGCTCCGCCAGTTACGCCTGCTCCTCCAGTTCCTGCGCCTGCACTTGTGGCTCCTCCGGTTGTGGTAGCCCCACTTGTTTCAGCTCCTGCTGTTTTCGCTCCGGCTTCATTTCCTAAATTAGATGATGTTGTTGATTTGTCACCTAATCCTTCTGTCGAATTTGAAGAGATATCTTCAGATTTTGAATTTTTATCATTTGAAGTTGTTTCATTAGATTTATCAGAATCTTCTGATGAAGATGAGCTTTCTTTTTCTCTATTTTTCATTTGCTCTATAATATCTTTAAAGTTATCGATATTATCTTTGATATCTAAAATATCATCTTTTCTGTCACTTACAAAATCTTTTGCAGAGTCTAATTTTCTTTTTTCTTCTTCATCATAAAGTCCACCTAGTGGCTCTTCTTCCTCTGGAATATTATTTTCTGATTTATTATTTGTAGAATCACTCATCTTCTAACACCTCCTTTTAGTTAGATTTACGTCTTCCTATCCATCTTCCTGCTCTATAAAGTGCATTATGTTGATCTAAGTCTCCACTATTTATATTGTCTAATAATGTGTCTGTTTGATCATCTAAATGCTTATCATCTATTTTTCCATGTTTATCCATTATGTTTTGATGTTTTGATAAACTATCAACGAATTCTTGTTCTTGGTCATTTGCTGCGCTTATCTTTCCTTTTGCCAAATCTTTAAAATATTTATCATCTTTATCTGGTGATACTTTTCTTGCTAATTTATATGCGTCAATCATATCTCCTCGTGTTGCTCTTTCAACAGCTTTGTCCATATTATTCTTAATTGAATCTTTTGCACTAAATCCTTCTGCAATCATTGCCTTTCCATCACCACTTGCAACTGCCAAAGCCATCTTAGCCATTGCTCCTGCTATTCCCATAGAAAGTCCAACATAGCCATTTGCAGCTCTTCTTATTGTTCTTCTTCTTCTCATGTCACGCATTGCTTTATTGTTAATATTAGCTAATTCATTATTTTCTGATGCTGTTCTATTTGGTTTATTATTTAGCTCTTCTCTTCTTGCATCATCCACATTATAGTGATCATACCAATTAGCTTGTCCAGTAGTTGTTGTATTTGCTCCTTGGCTTGATTGATTATTTGCACTTGATGTTGATTGTGTATTTGTAGATTGTCCTTGTTGTGAGTTTGGTGATGATGTTTGTTGTGAATTTGATGATGTATTTTGTGATGAACTTGGTCTTGGAGTTGGTGATGGCGTCTGTTGTGGATTTGATGATGGTCTTGATTGTGAAGTTTGTTGTGAGTTCGTTGTTGAACTTTGAGATTGACTTGGTCTTGTAGTTGGTCTTTGTGTATTTGTATTTGGTGTTCTCTTTTGACCACCACTTCTTTCTGCTCCTCCTATAAATCTATTAGCCTTTGAATCACCTGTATATTGAATTCCTGATTTGCCTGCTCCACTAAATTTTCCAGCAACAGCTGCAACAAGACTCATTTCTCCAATAACATTTTTCATTGTACTTGGTTGAATTCCAAATATTCCTCTTACAATATTTTCAGATTGTAATATAAATGAAAGGAAATACAATCCTATAAATATATCTCCAAAATTATCATTTCTTTCTAATAGTTGTGTTCCAATGCTTCCTAATGCTAAATATGTTATACAATGGAATGGTTGAATTAATATTGTATATGAAAATTCCTTTAACCATGCATTTAACGCTTGTGATTTTCCGTCTCCTATTTTATCTATTGAATATGTTATAGTTACTAATGGTGCTATTGTTATTAAAAATGCTATTGTCATCATTCTTTTTAGATATGATATGAAAAACATTATTGTTACAAAACATAATACCATATATGCAAATGTATTTGCTAATGATGTGGTTATCTTTACTGCGTTAAATGCATTTGAAAACAATGTTTCCATGATATTATTGTTTTTTCCAGTTATTACTTCTTCTCCTGCTTTATATAAAGATTTTACTAATGCATCATTTATTGCAATTATTCCTATCATTATATAATGTAATACAAATATTAATGCTAAGCTTTGTACCCAATATATTAATATTTCTTTATATTGTGCCTTTTTTTCTGAAGTTGTTGCTAATAGCATTCTTATTGCAATATACATTGCTACTATAACTAATATTGTTATGGCAATATTTCTTATTGCTACATACCATGTTGCAATATTTTGTTGTATAAGAGCTTTTGTGTTACCTTTACTATCTCCGTTTGAATCGAAGAAATCAATACTTATTATTTCTACTGGATGATCTACTGCTTGATTAAATATGATTGATTCAATTGAAAATTCTCCACCTGCTGCTAAATTAATTACTTGTCCAACAGTATATAAACTGATTAAAAATATTGTCTTAGGTAATAAAAATAATATTCCAACAACTCCATCTAATGCTGTAGTAAGTAATTTTAGTGGTCCTGGTGTTCCTAGCCCATCATTTTCATCTTCTGCGGCGTCTCCGTCTTCATCACTTTCTGTATTTTCAACATTTTCTCTCATTTGTTGAAATGTATCTCTTAATTCCTTTGTTTCTTCTGCTGTTTTTGGTTCTGGTAATTTGTCTTGTTTTTTTCCAAGGTGCCCTGTTCCAGGAATGTCTGGTTTCTTTTCCAATTCAATAATTTTTTTAGGATCCTTTTTTTTAATCTCTTTAGATCCACTTCCATCAGTTGTTCCTTGTTGAGCTGCTGCTGCACTTAAAGAAGTATCTACTGGTTGCAATCGATCTACATATTGCCAGCTGCTCGCTTCTACCTTGCTACCATTTATAATTGTCGAAAGAATTAACATAAAAGTGGTTATTAACATTATTAGGATTTTAATTATTTTTTTCATATATTCCCCTCATAATTATAGATTATCAATAAATTTATTTACATTTATTTTCTTTTTATTTTTATCATTTGAATCTTTTAATACATTTATAGTGTTTCCTATTTTTTCTATATTTTCGTCATCTGCTACGACAGATGTTAATATTTTACTTAATTCTTCTGATATATATCTAGAGCCTTCTCTTTTTGCTCTTGCTTCACTAATATCATTTATATTAATTGCTGTTTTCTTTATGTCAGATTTTACATTTACTTCTGTATTTTCTTCTTTATTGTCATCATTTTCTTCATCTGAAATAAATCTATTTCCTCCATCAGATTTACCATATCTATCATTATCTTCATTTCTATCATTATTTACGCCTTTTTGAATTGATTCAGTATTATCTTCATGTATAATATTTGAATTATTGTTGGTATTAGTATTTTCAATATTAATAGTTTGTAAAGTAATATTGGTATTTTCATTAGAAGTATTGTTTGTGCTTGTTTCATTATCATCTTTCTTATTTTCATCTTCTGCATCAACGAAACGATTTTGATGTTTTTTACTTATTCTTTCTAATGCGGCTTGTCTTTCTGCATAATCTAATTTTGACTTTTCTATTACCCTTTCAAGAATTAATTCTATTTTAGCGTTTGTTAAATCTTCATTCTTTTCAATGTTCAATTCTGCCATTTGAATTTTTACGATTTTGTCTAAAGAATTTGGATTTATATCTAAGTAATGAATTCTTCTTAATTTATCTTTAATATCTTCTGCACTAATCTTTTTGTTTTCTGATTGTATTTTATATTCTGTTTTCTTTCTTTCTGCTAATAGTTTTCTGTATTCTGATCTTACCCTTACTTTGTCCTTGATTATTTCACTATGATTTGTAATTTGGCTCTTATAATTCTTTTCCTTTTTGTCTGCCTTTTCTTTTTTCTTTTCATAATCTTTTTTAGCTTTTTTCCAATCTGTTGCTTTTAACAAAGCTAATGTTCTAAATGAAATATCTTGTCCATCTGTTAAGTCTTTTATTAATGCAAATGGTACACCAATTACCCTTGCTAATTTCATTGCATTCATTTTTGCATTTATGCCAATTTTTGCTTTGAATTTTCCAGTTTTATTACTTATATAACTTTTTGCTAGTTCTTTTGAATATTTACTAGATTCATTTTCTCTTCTTGCATCTTTTCTTATTTCTAACAATTTTTCTGTTTCTT
This sequence comes from Clostridiales bacterium, assembly GCA_013333035.2. Taxonomy (GTDB): domain Bacteria; phylum Bacillota; class Clostridia; order TANB77; family CAG-508; genus CAG-793. The sequence goes on from JABCPQ020000023.1 coordinate 29,798, forward strand.
CGCCTGTTTCATCTCCAAATATGTACTTACTTACGAATTTGTTTCCTAAAACTACTTTATCAAGCTTATCACGTATCAATTCTGTGTTCGGATCATTTAAATCTTTATTTATCGCTAATTTATTTGATATTAATTTGCTTCCTGCTATTCCTGTAGCTAATGTTGCTTTGCCTACTGCTTTTCCTAGAGCAATTGCTGGCCTTGTTGTCATCCATGTATATGCTGCTACTGTTTCTAATCCAAGCTTTATGGTTGCAATTCCATTTAATCCATGTTCTAATGGTTCTGATCCCATTGCTCCGGCCTTTGAATTAAATTTAAACAATTTAAATATAATTTTGGTTATTTTTAGCATTGACTTTAATACGAACCAGAATACAAGGAATCCCACTAAATTATTCATTGCTCCATCAAATAAATTTCTTACAAATAATGCAAAAAATAATGCATGTACGCTTTGTTCTAAAACATTCATAATTAAGTCATAGAACCATTTTGAATATGCTTTACTTACTGATTTGCCTGTTGATTCATACGCTGTTTTTAATATAATAAATGGTCCTGAAACAATTAATATTACAACCATTACAAATCTTTTTAAATATAAGAAAAAATATTGTACTGTTAAATATGTTACCAATACATATAGTATAGTTGCTGGAAATGATACTGATAATCTGATGTCTAACGCTCTTTCTAGTAAAATTACATTCAAATTTTGTAATCTTGGGTCATCTATATGTGCAACATCTTTAATCATACTAATAATATCTGTATTAAATGCTATTACAGCGTATATTATGATATGCATTACTGTTAATGTTGATAGTGCTTTTACCCATGCTATCATCATTTCTTTATATCTTGCTTTATCTTCTGCTGATGAAGTATACATATTAAATAGCATTCTAATTGCTACATACATTAATATAACGACCATTACCATTATTGCAATGTTTCTTATAATGTAGTACCACATTTTTACACCATCTCTTAATTGAATGATGAATGCTTTGGGATTTTTTTCTTTAATTTCTTGTACTGCTTCTGAATCTTCAAAAAAGTTTACATCTATTAATGGTTCTTCATTAAATAGTATTGAATCTATCGTTATTAATTTTTTAGCATCTTTTATTATTTTTTCTTTTTCATTGTTATCTATTATTTCTTTAACTGATTTTTTATCTTCTGATTCATTTTTGTTTTCATTTGTATTAGTTTCACTAGCATTTTCGGATTCTTCTGAATCCTCCCCTGTTCCTAATTTCAGTTCTGATCCTAATTGTGATTCTACTTTTGATTGATCATCATCTACATTTAATAATGCGAATGATGGTTTAGTTGAAATTATGAATAAAGCTAAAATAGCTATTATTATTTTTATTAAGTTATTTTTATGCTTTTTCATAATTCCTCCTTTATTATTTTTTCATTAATGACACTATTGATAAGAATATATTATATGCAATATTTACAAATCCTATTATTATTATTTTTATTACTAAGAATATTAGTCCTAATAAGTAGTCTATAAAATCGCCTATTTTTGCGAAAAAGTTTCTGATTGGCGTTAATTCTCCTTCATAAGTTACATCTCCTGGTAGTCCACTAAATCTAAAACTTTTTTCGTCAATATTTTGTTTATCGTCTATTTCTTCGCCTTCGGCAGTGTAACCTCCTGATGTTCCATTACCATAAGCTCCTGAACTTGATGGTGCTATTTTTCCTGAAGTATAATATGGTCCTAGAAATATTACTGTATGTCCATAGTTTCCTCCATTAATTCGTTTTAGCGCTAATAAAATATCCCCTATTTCTAACTTTCCACTTTGTCCCCAATCCTTTATTGTTTTTAATTCGCCATTATATTGAAGTTCAAAACCATATTTAGGTAAAGCTCCTTCCATTCCATCAGTATCAAAATCTATTGGACCTTTTGGATTATTTGCTTTATTATATGCTCCTTCAATTGACGTCGCTACGAATTTTGAACAATCGGCTTTGCATACTTGCGTTATTGCTGATGGTGTATAATTAACTTTTCTAAAATTTTCTTGTAATCCTGGATCGCCCAATTTATATTGGACATTATCATTATTTGCTAAATCTGCTGCAAGAAAAGCCATTGTCCTCTTTAACTTAGTATCTTTTGATCTGTATACGTAATATTTCCTTTTATCACCATTCAGTGGTGATATTAAAACTTGAGTTTCCTTTGGTGGATCTTTTGTGTGTGCATGAACTATATATACATTTCCACCTTCTACTCTTTTTATTGAGGTTGGAATATAGTATGTATCTCCAAACTCTGATGATTCTTGAGTATCGTCTTTGGTGTCTTTTGCTTGATTATTATTTTGTGTGGTTTGAGTATCTGTACTTGATTGTTGATTATTTGTATTACTTTGTGAATTATTTTGTGTGTTTGTTCCTTGCTGTTGATTTCCTTCTGGTAAAAGCAATCTTCCTGCATTTCTTACATTTTCTTCAATTATATCTATTTCAGACTTTTCAATTTCCACTTTGTCATTATTTTTATTTGCATAATTAATCCAATCTTGAAGTTGTGTATAATTTCCATCTAATGTCTGTTTTAATTCTATATTTTCAGCCACTTTTGAATTATTTGATAAAGTATGTACATTGTTAGCTAGAGGAATTAAATAATTAACATCATATGTTATTTTTTCTGCATTTACAGTACAAAAGAATCCAATTAATATGGATATTAATAATATAATCACTAATATTTTTCTAAATTTATTCATTTATAACTCCTTAATATTATATATTAAGATTTCTTGTGAACTATAAGGCTCCAACTTTATTTGGTTAGTATATATTTTTTGCTCTTTTAATATATCTGCTAAAGTTTTATTTGAATATATTTTCCCTTTATAATTTGAGTATATATATATTCCTGTTTCTTTTTCGCCCCAATTAGTACTTTGATAATTATATTTTATTTCAAATCCTTCTAATGGAAACGATATATACATCGAATCAGACTTAATTCTTTTTATATAAAAATCTGGATATATATCTATTGCTTTTTTATAAAATTGATTATAATCTTTATTCTTTAATAATTCATTTACTGCTTTTTCAAACTCAATGTTCTTCTTTTCATCATACATCTTTTTTCTAGTTACAAATACTTTTTTTTCATTATAATATACTGTATATTTTGCTGTATCAAAGCCTTGTGTAGATAAATCAATTGAATTTGAATTAATATTTCTATATTTAAAGTCATTTCCTGGCATTCCCGGATATATTCCTTCAAAAACTTCCTTATTATAATTTTTATCAAATATTATTACTGCCACTTTACCATCTATCATCTTAATACTATATCCGTTATTATCATAATAATCCACATTTCCTACACTTCTTGTGATTTTCCCTAATGTTTTTGACATATTTCTATTCCAGTCATTGTTTAATAAATCAATTAATTCTTTGGACTTTATTACTGGTTCTACTAAATTATTGTCATTTGGTATTGAATCAAAATTTTCTAAGCTAACAATATTTGCAAAATAATTGGTGTCGTTATTTACGGTATATTTTATAATTCCTTTAGAATTAAACTTTCCCCTGATTATCATGTTTTTTTCTTTATCTATTAATCTAAAAGTTTTTTTCTTTAATATTGGATTTATTAATGTCATTACATATTCAAAGTATTGTTTATTTTCCGAATCATCTTTTATTGGATATTCTCCAAATTTTACGTATATATCTATTTTATAATTCTGTTCTTTCCCACTTTCGGCTTTTAATAAAGTCGTTTCTGTCTTTTGGAGTGTTTTGGATAGTTCTTCCACATTTATTCCTATGTTTTCTTTAATTAAAGATCTAATTATAACTAATACAATAATTATTGCTAATACAATTAATATATTTCTTAAAATTTTCTTTTCTTTCATATACTACTTTTTTCCTACTTTTAGTACTTCATCTAAATCTTGGTCTATTTCTTTGTTTGATTTTATTTGTAATGCTTTTTTAGCAACTTTAATTGATTTTCCTAACAAATAAAATGCTATTGCTGTTAGTAATGGGACTTTTATCATAATTTCATCAAATGATCCAAATATTAAAACATATATCATATATTGGAATGGTTGCATTAACACGGCTGTTGAAAAATCTGTAATCCATTGTCTTAAAGCTTGACCTCTATCGTCTGCAATTCTATCAATCGGGTATGAAACGCATATTAATGGTGAAATTATTATTAGTACATATACTTGCATCGCTCTTTTGGCATATACTATACAAAATTTTAATTGATACCAAATAATTGATACCATTGCTAAGAAATAGAATATTTGTTTTATTATACTTCATTCAAAAAAATATGTACCAAATATATTTTGCATTATTTTCTTTTCAACATCAAACAGTGTTTCTGATGCTAAGTCACCAATTATTTTTATTGCTAAATTTGACATTGCTATAATTGCTATTATTAAATATTGCAATACGAATACTAAAAATATTCCTCTTACCCATCCTATTAGCATGTCTTTAAGTTTTGCTGTTTCGCTTGGTGAAGATGTTCCTATTAACATTCGTATTGCTATATACATTAATACTACTACTAGTAGCATTACGCTTAAATTTCTAATTGTCATATACCATGTTGCAATTTGCTCTCTTATTAATGACGTGATTTCTTTATGTACTCCATCTGGTTGTTGTGTATTAAATATGTCTATATCAAATATTTGATATTTGTTTGATAATACACCACCTACTGTAAATACATTTGTATTATCTGCAACTATTGGTACAAAAGTTTTGCCTGTTATTACTAATGTTAATAATGTTGATATCATTGCTGGTATTATTGATAATACGCTTATTAATATTGCAAATGCTCCACTAAATAATGTTGGTGATGATGATACTTCGTCTGTCTGATTTACCTTTTCATCGCCTTCTGTTGTTCCTGTTTTTGATGTTGCAGTACCGTCTTTCATTAATGACTTAACATTATCATTACCGTTTTTCTTTCTTCTAACTTGAATATCCCTAGCATTTTCTCCTTTTACTGCATCGACTACTGCTCCTGTTGCTATTGATTTAGGGACAAGAAGAGGAGTTGGTATGAAAAATTCCAATATTAGAATTAATAAAATTAATATTGTTATTATCTTATTTCTCATATTCACTCCTCTTTTATTTTTATTTTGTTTTATTTTGCATCATATTATTTATGTTTGTTTCGATAAATTCTAATTCTTTTTTTGTTGGTCTTATTTCAATTATTGCTGTTTGTTCGCCAACTTTAAATAACCCCTCACCTCTTGCACAAGTTGTTAAAAATGATGCTTCGCCTTCACTTAATTTGAATACTTCTTGTATATATTGTATTTCTGATTTGTCTTGAGATAAAAACAATTTTGTATCTGATGATGTTAATACTGCTTGCACTTCTGATTTCTCATAAAAGTCTTGGAATCTTTGTGATACTACTGCTAACGATACATTTCTTTTTCTTGCACGTCTTGCCATTTTGTTTAAGAAATCTACTGCTTCTGGAAATGGTAATAACATCCATGCTTCATCAACTAATACTCTCTTTTTACCTGCTTTTGATTTATCTTCACTATTCTTTTTTACATATTTTTCCCAGATCCATGATAACAATATTTGTTGTGCTAGTGGTCTGGCAAATCTTTCTTCTAGTTGTGATATATCCATGTTTATAAATTGTGTTCCATCTAATAAATCAAATGTTGATTGTCCATCAAAATATGACATTGGACCATTATATTCTCTTACATATTGTCTCATTACTTTTACTAAATAACTATAATGAAATCTATAGTCTTCGTTTGTGTTTGCTCTTGCATTATTTACAATTCTTTTATACCAGCTTGTCATTGTAGGCATCTGCTTTTTCTTTCTGCCTAAAAATTCTGTTCTTGAATTACTTCTTTGATCTACGGCATATAAGCTGTTTACATTATTGTTTATTCCTATTGATGAATATTCTTCTGCAATTGCTTCTGATATTATTTGCTTTGTTACTTCATTTACATCTTCAGATTTTGTACTTCCTCTTGCCATTGTTAATATAATTTGTGTTACATCTTCAATTTTGTTTTCGACATTTAGAACGATTTGCTCTTTTCCTGTTATTTCGTCTTTTACAATTTCTGGTTCAATATCAAATGGATTTATTATTGTATCAGAGTTTGGTGATATTACTATATTTACTCCACCTAATGCTTCTGCTACGACTCCATACTCACCTTCTGCATCTAGTGCTAATGTTTCAATTCCATTTAAAACTGCTGATCTTGCTATTAATGTTTTGATTGCTACACCTTTACCAGCACCAGATTTACCAAATACGACCATGTTGTAGTTACTTAATGTGTTACTAAAATTATCATACAATATTGGTAATCCTGTTTGTCTATTAAATCCTAGTGGGACACCATTTTCGTGTCCTACGTCTGAATTTATAAATGGAAATACTGTTGCCATTGATCTTCTATCAAATGTATGTTTTTTTCCTAATTTATCACTATTGAATGGCATATTACTTTGAAATGCTTGTTCTTGTTGTGCCCATGCAGCTTTTAATTCTACAAGTGTTTTTGACATTTCTGATGTTAATAATTCTGTTCTTCTATCTAGTTCTTCCATATCATATGCAAATAATGTACATATAATTGATGATTCATACAATTTGTCCATTCCTGCTGCAATTGCATCTCTTAACTCTTCTGCTTCAAGTCTTTTTTGAGCTAACTCACTCTCTCTATTAATATTTCCTCTGTCTCTTGCGACAATTCTTTCTGATTCTAGTGTATTAATTACTTTGTTTAATTCATTTTGTGATTTTGCTTCACTTATTGGATTAATAAATACTGATACATTTATATCTCCAAATGTGTACATACTTCTTAAAAACTCTGGGAATGTACACATTCTTGGAAGTACTGATATTATCATTGTTCTAGCATACTTATTGGTGTTTGAAAATATTTCAAGATGATTTGTACTTGATGCATCTATACCTGAAGGAGCTATTAAGTCTTTTATATCTTTAATATTATCTGTTAATGGTCCTCTTGCTTCTATTCCCTCATTGTTCTTTATTTGTAGAGTATTTACATTGTTTCTACTCATTAATAATATTCCTCCCTCATTTGTTATTTAACGCCTGTGATTTTTCTTATCTTTGGTTTAATATCTATTATGTCTGAAGTATTTATATCAGCTTCTCTAATTTCTTTTATTGTTTTATCATATAATTCTTTACTTAAATCGTCTTTATATTCTGCCATTATATTTTCTGCTTTTTTTCTAATTTCAGTTGCTTTAATTTTTCTTTCTTCTCTTAATTGTTCATCTGCTTTTGTTATACTATTTGTTGCTAATTTTATTGCTTCTTTTTCTATTTGTTTTTTCAATTCTTGTTTTCTTGTTTCTAATACGTCTTTTGCAGTTGAATATAATCTATCATATTGTGCATCCAATGCATTCTTTAATGTATATGTATCTGATGACTCTCTATTATATGCTACATATAATAATTCTGCTAATTCTTCAGAATTTAATACTTTTCCTGTTATTTCAGATGATGTTAATGCATTTACTATTGTTTGTGTTCTTGTAAATAACTCTGAGAATACTAAGTCATTTAGCTCTAAATCAGAATATTTCTTTGTATCTCCAATTTCATTTGCATAATATGAAACAATTATATATGTTTTTTGTTGTAGCATGTATTGGCTATCATTTATTTTATTAGTATATTCTTCGATTGATTCACTATACTCAACAATGTTCATTTTTCTTTTTCTATCAAATAATAGTCTTTTTGTTAATTCTTCATTTCCATTTTGTCTTGCTAATTGTATTTGTGCATCTATTTTTCTAACTTCTTCTAACATTGCATCTGTTCTTTTTGAATATGAACTTAATAAGTTTCTCATATCTAGTTTTCTTGTTTGGACATATAATTGTATTGGTGTTCTAATTGTGTTTAAGAATGATATAAATCCTAATTCTACTGCTGATTTTTCATCATTTGATAATAAATCATAATTTATTCCTTTACATTCTATTACCATTATAAATTGTTCTCTATTTTTTCTAATAATCATGTTATCTGTTATTGAATCAAACTCCATGAATTTATATATTGAATCAATTTCTTTACCATCTCTTGTTATTAGATTTGTTCTTTTGATTTGATTATTATTCTTTTCGCCTATTATCTTTGATGAATTTTCTTCTATTCTTTGCTTTTCTTTTAATCTCATTCTAATTACGATAAATACAACTAATAGTGATAATATTCCTATTATTGCTATTATTCCTATCATAATTAAATTTAACATTTCTATTTGACTTAGTGAATTCACTATTTCTTACCTCCTTGGTTAACATTAGTTTTCATTCCTAGGATATTTTCAAAATTAATCGTTGTTGTTGTTGTATAATTTGGTTCTTTCCTTGGTATTGCATACGAATATACTTTTCTACTTTTTTTGAATTTTATATATTTTATGATTATTTCGTCTAATGTATCTCCTGCTAAATATCTGCCAATTTTACCTGTTGTTTGTGGGAATTTTATTGTTGCAACTAAATAACCAATAACTGCTAATGCTGCTATTAATATTAAGCCTATTGTCTTATACCCCAATATTGATAATATTAAATATATAGGTGTTCCTATTAATGCGCCTACTGCTGTAAATATTAATGATTTCGTTGTGAAAATTATTAAAAATCTACCCTCACCTTTTAATTTATTATTCGGTATTGCATAACTTCCCATATTCATTTTCTCCTTTGTTTAATCTTATTGTTTATTATATTGAATCTCCTATTGAAACTATTATCTTAGTAACTCCTACAGCTGATACTAATAGAACTATTGCTACTGCATAGTAAATTAATCTTTCTTTTACTTTTGCCTTTTCATCTGCTCCACTTGTCATATACTTAAATCCCAAGTACATTCCAACGCCTACTGCTGTTCCAATTCCAATTACTAAGAAAACTTGACCAATTCCTCCTAAATCTTTTGCAATAGCAGTAGTATCAATACCTGCGTTACTTTTTCCTTGCTCTATAAATTCTCTTCCACCACTAAATATTGATGATACTGATGTTTCTGCATATACTTTATTTCCTATACCAAAAATTGTTATTGTTACTAAAATTATCATTATTATTATCTTTATCTTATTATTAAGCATAATATCCCCTTGATTTTAATATTTATTATATTATAACAATTTAGAAACTAATTATCAATTAAAAATAAAAAAAATAAGCCTTTTTAGACTTATTTTTAAAACATTTTTGACGCTACATTTATAATTATCCCTACTATTCCATTTATTCCGAATAATATTACTCCGCCTACCACTATATTTATCATTTGTTTCTTGATTTCTGCTTTTCCTTCTGGTGCAGCTTGCATAAATGACACACCTTTCATAATAACAACAATAACTGCTGCTGAAACTATAAACATGCTAGCAACTCCCAATACTTTATTTACAGCATCTACTGCATCTCCACCTTTGACATTGTTTATTTCATTTTCCAATGCATCTAAATTTAAGTCTGATGATCCACCAGTGCCTGTCCCTTTTAATTCTTTACTACTTCCAGAGCTTTTTGATTCTTTATTATATGATTCTTTATTATCTGATCCATTATTTGAATTTACTTTACACTGAGTTCCTTTTTGCTTTATATGAATATATTATAAGTGATCATTACATACCTGA